>CANMZY010000354.1:0-4078 GCA_947502425.1 Verrucomicrobiales bacterium | reverse complement strand
GCCGGTGCGCTCGACCCAATAGACATGCGCCTCCGCCTGCTGGCCGAGGAACTCCGCGATCTCCACCTTCAACTCGCCCAGCCGCCGGTTGCACTCCAGCAGCTCCTGCCCCATGTCTTTGTCGTCGCTCGTCTTCACCAGTTCGCCCACCGCTTCGCGCAGGCGCTGGATGGGCAGCGTGACATTGTCCGGCACTATTTCCGCGCGCCGGATGCGCAGTTCCTTCCACTCGCGCCGAGTGGGGCGAGACTCCGTCGAGCCGTAACTTTTGCTTTTCGCCTCCGCCTGAATTTGCTCGCACGCGCTCTCGACGCTCTCAAAAAATTTGTCCGACTCGCTGAGAATGTCCGCCACGAGTTTCACCGCGTTGCCTTGAACCAGGGTTGCCAGCAGACCTTTTTGCGTGCGCGGATTCCACAGGCGGTTCAGCGCGTAACGCACCTGCCCGCTCGACACGCTCAGGCCGATGTGCCGCGACGCCACGCCCTCCATCGTGTGCGCCTCGTCGAAAATCACGAAGTCGTTTTTGAACAGGATGCCGCCTTCCATTTCTTCGTCCACACCGCCGAGCAGCGTGAAAAAGAGCGTGTGGTTCAACACCAGCACGTCCGAGGACAGAATCCGGTTGCGCGCCTTTTGAAAGTGGCAAATCCCGTGATCCTTGCCGAAGTCCGACTGGTAGCCGCAAATTTTCGGCGAGCAAAGTCCGCGCTCCGAGCAGACCTGCGCCCAGACTTTTGGGTCCGGCTCGATGTTGAAGTCCGACCGGCTGCCGTCCTTGGTTTCCTTCGACCACTCATGGATGCGCTGCAATTCCTCGGCCTCGGACGAGGTGAACAGGTTGCCCGCCTGCTGCAGGGCTTTTTGCAATCGGCGCGTGCAGAGATAATTCGCGCGGCCTTTGAGCATGGTGAAATTGAACTTCACCGGATCGGGCAGCGCGGCCAGTACACCCGCAAGCATCGGCAGATCTTTTTCGGTGAGCTGCTCCTGCAGATTGATCGTGTGCGTGGAGATGATGGCCTTCTTCTTCTGCGCGACCGCGAACAAAATCGCTGGCACCAGATACGCGAGCGACTTGCCCACGCCCGTGCCCGCCTCAACCGCGAGATGCTCGCGATTCTGCAACGCCCGCGCCACCGCCACGGCCATCTCCTGCTGCTGCGGACGGAACTCGAAATTCTTCGCCTTCGACAAAATGCCGGTGGGCGAAAAGATTTCTTCGACCTGGGCGACCAGGCCGGAGCCGGCGGGTTGCGGTTCAACGATGGAGATCATTTCAATTTTGTATTCACCGCAGAAACGCGGAGACGGGAGTGTTTCCTGAAACGAGGATTCAGAGAAAGCGAATTTGTCCGCGCAGAGATTCGGCGTCCTCCATCTGCAAAAGCGCCAGCAGGCGCTGCAACATTGCGCCCACCGGCATTTGTTTCGACACGATGATGCCGGCGTGTTCGCGGCCTGCCAGGATCCAGTGATTGTGAAGCTGCACGAAGTCGCCCACGTTGAACGTCACCGGGCAACGTTCTTCGCCGGTGGCGAAGACAAGTTGGTTTTCGTCGGACCCTCCGAGCCGACGCGCTTCACCGGCCTGAATAGCATCGTGCCCGCGTTTGCGAAGGGAGACTGACAGCGCGCCATGCACGTCCTCATCCAGGAACAGTCTGGGTCGCGACCCGGTCATGCCGCCACGGGAAGGGCGGGCCGGACTTGCCGCCGCCAATGATCCACGTCCGCATTGCGCTTCAAGTCGCGGTCCACCTGCTTTTGATGGTCGAAGTAGTAGGTCAACGCCGCGTGAAGCTGCGCCGGCGTGAGATGCGGCAGACTCTGAAGAATCTCATCCGGGGTCATGCCGAGCTGGTAATAACCCGCGACCGTCCGCACCGCGATACGTGTACCTTTGATGATGGGCACGCCGCCGGCAATCCGCGCGTCGGACGCGATGTGAGGATACTTGATGGCCGTCGTTTTCACGGGCTGAAATTAGCACGGCGACCGCACGAGGCGAGCTTTTGTTGGGCATTTACTTCGCCCGTCGCACCACCACTTCCGACGCCGCCTTGTTCTTGGCGATGGAGTGGGCGGGCAAAATGCCCCGCCAGTTGGTGCAGGGGTAGATCACCGAGCCGCGCCCAATGATGCTGCCAGGGTTCAGCACGGAGTTGCAGCCGATGTCCGTGTGGTCGCCGAGCAGCGCGCCGAACTTGCGCAGGCCGGTGTCGAAGGGTTTCCCGTTCAGCTCCACGGTGACGTGGCCGGGGACGAGCTTGACGTTGGAAATTTTGACGCCCGCACCGAGATGCGCCTTGTGGCCGAGGATCGAATCGCCCACGTAGCTGAAGTGCGGCACCTGGCAGCCGTTGAAGAGCAGCGCGTGCTTGAACTCGCAGGAGTTCCCGATCACGCAGCCGTCGCCGATGATGACGTGTTCGCGCAGGTAGGCGTTGTGGCGGATCTCGCAGTTCCGTCCGATGATGGCCGGGCCTTTGATCATCACGCCGTCCTCGACCACGGTGCCTGCGCCGATGAAAACATTTTCGCCGATGAAGGCGTGGCCGATGCACTTGTTGTGCAGCGCGGGTTTCACATGGGCCTCGACGTAGGCCTTGAGTTTTTTCAGCGCGTCCCAGGCGTGTTCGCAGCCGTCGAAGAGCGCGGCGTGCTCGGTCTGGCTGAGGTCAAACAAATCTGCGGGTCTGAACATGCGCCCGAAACTAGGCGAAAGCGCACGGGCGGCAAACGTCTTTTTTGCGATGGTGCATGGGGCGGGATAACTGATTACCCGTTCCCCGAACCGGACAACCTAAAGGTTTAACTCCAACGGAACGGCCCTGCTACGGCGCTGGAGTTCACGCTTTAGCAGGTCGGATGGTCCGGGTGGAATCAGATGAATGGCCCTCTTCCACCGATCATTTGGCAAAAGCGTCATTGCCAGCGGGCCGCGTCTGGCATTTTATTGCGCCACAAAATTTATGGACCTGACACGCACAGCTTACGGAACCTGGAACGGTGGACGCTTCATGCACTTTGGCGAGGCGCTGCCCGAAGAGCGCTACATCAACGTCATCCAGCACGCCTACCAGCGCGGAATTCGCACTTTCATGACGGCGGACGTGTACGGCAGCGGCGCAGCGGACGAACTGCTCGGACGCGCGCTAGCCGGGCTGCCGCGCGATTCCTACTGCCTGGTCGGCGCGGTCGGCCACGATTTTTATTCCGGCAAACGCGACGGCTCGAAAGGTTTTCCGCGCTTCACGAATCCCATGCTGCGCCCACCGAACCAGTTCGCCGACTACCTCCGCATGGCCACCGAGAAGTCCCTGGCCCGTTTGCACGCCGATCGTTTCGACCTGCTGCTGCTGCACAATCCTGATGCCACCGGCTACACCAGCGACGCGGTCTGGAACGGCCTGGACAAATTGCGCGAAGCGAAGCTCACCGAACGTCTCGGCATCGCGCCGGGGCCGGCCAACGGCTTCACGCTCGACCTTGTGCTCTGTCTCGAACGCTTCGGCCCGCTGCTCGATTGGGCGATGATTATTTTGAACCCGCTCGAACCGTGGCCGGGCCATCTGTGTTTGCCGGCAGCGGTGCAGCAGGACGTGAAGATCATCACGCGCGTGGTGGATTATGGCGGGCTGTTTCATGACGACGTGAAGCCGGGCCACCAGTTCGGCCCGCAGGATCATCGCACGTTTCGGCCCGCCGGCTGGGTCGAGGCAGGCCATACGAAGCTGGAGAAATTGCGCGACCTCGCCCGGCAACACGGCCTGACCATGCTGCAACTGGCCTCGATCTGGAACCTCTCGCAGCCCGCCGTGCAAAGCGTCATCCCCACGCTCATTCAAGAAACCGGCGCGGGGACAAAATCCATCGAGACGAAGGTCGATGAACTCGCGGAGCTGCCCGAGTTGAAGCTGAGCGCGGAGGAATGTGAGTTCATCGCGCACGTCGGCGACAACAAGGGTTGCATGACGTTGAAGGGTGCGAGCCGCGCGCACACCGGCGAGCCGGAAGCGGACAAATGGGGGCTCACGCCGGACCTCGAAGCCGTGGGCAAACGCTGGGGCGTCGA
>CANMZY010000353.1:0-4097 GCA_947502425.1 Verrucomicrobiales bacterium | reverse complement strand
GAACTCCTCCCGGTCGCTACCGAAGCCGCCAAGGTTTTGAACGGACTCCTTCGCGCCTTGCGACGCCAGTAATCCCTCCAGCCTGCAGCCTACGGTCTCCGGCCTGCCCTCACATCCTCGTCCTCGACGGCGATTAAGGCCACGGAGCGCACCGCGCCAGAAAAAAAACCGCTGCCGAAAAAAGTGCTCGGCAAAGCGGAGCGGATGACCATTCTCGCGAACAACGCTCGAACGCATGAAACCCTCCGCAACCGCATCCTCCTGCCGGAAATTCCCCGTGCGGAGGAGCGTCACCATCGCACTTCATCCTCTTTCCGCCCCTCGCTCGCCCCATACCCCCTCACTCCCCGGCGCCGCTCCCCGTTCTGGCCGTTTCCGGTGCGGCGGGGCGCGAAAGCAAATTACTTCTAATGCAATGCCACCCGGAAGATTGATTCACTGGGCTCTCCCTAAATAGAAATCCAAATCCGCATTTTCATCCATGACTCATATCTCCACACCCGCTGACACCCGCCCGCATTCTGACCGCTTCCGGGGCGGCGGGCGCGAAAGTAAATTCCTAGCAGTAGTCATCCTGACTCTGAGCCTGGGGCTTTTCGTGTTCACTGCGCGGGCAGACGTCAGGCCGCATGCGCTTTGCGCCGAAGGCATGGTCCTGCAGCAGCAGACGGAAGCGAAAATCTGGGGCGCGGCCAATCCCGGCGAGGTCGTGACCGTCACGTTTCGCGGCAAGCAGGCAAGTGCGACCGCCGGCGCGGGCGGCCGCTGGGTGGTCGCCATCCCGGCCGGCGAGGCGGGCGGGCCGTTCGAGATGACCATCGTCGGCAAGAACACGCTCAGTTACAAAAACGTGCTGGTCGGCGAAGTCTGGCTCTGTTCCGGGCAATCGAACATGGATTGGGCGATCGGCAGCGGCGATGCGGGCGACAAGGCGTTGGCCACGGAAAGCAATCCGATGCTGCGCCTTTTCACGGTGCAGGTGAAACCGAAGGGCGAACCGCAATTGGACATCAGCGGCCCCTTGCCCAAGGGGATGAACGAGAACCGCGACGCGGGAGGGACCACCCTCGGCCCGAGCGGCTCCTGGCACGAGGCGAGACCCGAGACCATCACGCGATTTTCCGGTGTCGCCTATTCGTTCGGCCGCCATTTGCAGAAACACCGCAAGGTTCCGGTCGGCCTGATTCTCGCAAGCTGCGGCGGTACCCGGATTCAGACGTGGATCAGTGCCTCCGCGATCGAGCCCTTCGAGAAGCCCAAGGCTGACGAAAAGCCGGTCTCCCACAACGATCGGTCGGCGCTTTACAACGGGATGATTCATCCACTGCTGAACTACCGGCTTCGCGGCGCGATCTGGTACCAGGGCGAAAGCAATGCAGCGGGAAGTGAAGCCTTCAACTACCGCAATCTCCTGTCCGCCATGATCCGGAGCTGGCGGATCGAGTTCCGGAACCCCGGCCTTGCCTTCCACATCGTCCAGCTTCCCCCCAATGGCAGCGGGCCCGCACCCGCGGGGATCGGCCACGAATCCGGCTGGGGGCTGTTGCGTGAGTCGCAGACCCTGGCGGCGCTGCTGCACGGGAACACCGGCCTGGCCGTGATCACCGATTTTGGAGGCAGCATCCACCCGAACCCGAAACGCCCGGCCGGCGAGCGGCTCGGGCTGGCGGCGCGCGGGATCACCTATGGCGAGAAGATTGTATTCTCGGGTCCGATGCTCAAGTCCGTGAAGTTCGACGGCGAAAAGGCGATCCTCGGTTTCGCCCACACCGGCGGCGGACTCGTCGCCAGGGAGATGGCCCTGACCCCAAAGGCCGACAGCTTTGTTGACGCCTACCGCGTCAAGGAAGGCGCAACCGGCAGGACGCCGCTCCTCGGCTTCACGATGTGCGGCAGGGATGCGGTCTTCCAACCGGCGGAGGCGGAAATCGTCGGTGACACCGTCGTGGTCACCAGCGGCAAGGTGCCCGCCCCGACGGCGGTCCGCTACGGCTGGGGCAACTATCCGGTCTGCAATCTCTTCAATCGCGAAGGCCTGCCGGCCTCGCCATTCCGCACGGAAACATTGATCACGACGCTCAAGCTTTCCGCCGGGCCCGGCGGCACGGTGTCTCCGGGCGCCCCGCTCGCGGTGACCCGGGGCATGGAAACGGGGATCGCCGCGACCTCCAGACCCGGTTACGTCTTTGCAAAGTGGACCGTGCTCCGAGGCACGGCGGCCTTCGCGGACAGCAACGCTGCGAACACGACGGTCGCCATCCCCGACGAGGCGGCGATCCGGGCTGATTTCATTACGAAAGTCCGGAGTGAGATTACCGGGCCGGCAACCCCGGCGCTGGTGAAGGCCGGCGCAAGCCTGACAATCAAGGCCACCGCCTCCGTCCTGGGCGGGAACAGCAAGGTAAGGAAGGTCGAGTTCTTCCGCGACGATATCAAGATCGGGGAAGCCGCCTCCGCGCCCTATTCCTGCGAATGGTCCAATGTCCCTGCGGGAACCCACGCCTTGACGACGAAAGCCACCGACGACGGCGGCCTGGCGGGGACTTCGGCCCCAGTGTATGTCGTCGCCACGGCGAGCGGCAGATTGGAGGGAATTCATGCGACCGGAGGATCCGTGACGCACTACACCGAAGGCGGCACGCACTGGACCGCGCACACCTTTACCCAAAGCGGAACGCTCGACGTCGGGGCGGCTGGCGAGGCTGAATATCTCATCGTCGCCGGCGGGGGTGGCGGGGGTGGCACCTTTGACGGAGGTGGCGGCGGAGCAGGTGGCTTTCTCGCCGGAAAATTGATGCTGTCGAAGAACAACTACACGGTCCGGGTCGGTGCAGGCGGGAATGGCGAGGGGCAGCCGGGAGGCAAATCCAACGGCGGCGATTCGTTCCTGGCCCTCAAGGGCGAAGACGTGCTCCGGGCGACCGGCGGCGGCTTCGGCGGAAGTTCGGCGCCCGGGTCGCTGGTCGCATCCAACGGCGGGTCCGGCGGCGGTGGCTCCCACGGCGCGGCAAAGGGCGCCGGAATCGCGGGTCCGCCGCGACAGGGTCACGACGGCGGGACTGCCGGTAGCGGCGACGGAGCGGGCGGAGGCGGCGCCGGAGGTGTTGGACAAGCCCCGAATGGAACGCCGCCAAGAGCTGGCGGCGCGGGACGTGCGTCCATTTTCCAAGACGGCGTCACGGCAAGCACCTATGCCACCGGTGGGACAGGCAAAGTCCGGCCCCGGGATTTCCCGTTGGTTGTCGATGGCGGGTCCAAAGCGGACAACACCGGCGACGGCGGCGACGGCGGCAGTTCCTCGCAAATCAATCCGTATATCGGGGCGAAGGGTGGTAACGGCGGTTCCGGGATCGTGATTGTGCGATATGTGACGGGCGGAAAGTAATCCGAAGTAGTATGTGTGAGAATCGAGCCAGCAGTGAATGGCCGAGATAAGGACAAACAATGAAACCAACGAACATCAAACCCCCTCTCCCCCCCGGCGCCGATCCCCGCCCTGACCGTTTCCGGTGCGGCGGGCGCGAAAGCAAATTCCAGCCAGCCGGCCAGCTATTGGAAAAACAATTCGTCCAAGTCCGGGGCGACGCCGAAGCTGTTGAGCGCCTCGGAATAGCGGTAATAGACTTCGAGGCAGAGCGCGCCAAGCGCGGTGGTATAGACACGACCGCCTGTCGCGGCCCAGTTGTCGCCTTTCGGGTCCCAGCTCCCGGCGAGGTCGCCTTCGCGGCTCTGGTGCTCGACCAGCACGTCCCTCATGCGCTGGTTCCACCAGATGCGGTACTCGCCGCCCATGTTGTGCATCGCATACGTGGCGTAGTACCACTCGTAGAAATTCTTTGCCTCCCATCGGGGCGGGCGTTGCCGGGTCAGTTCGGCGCCTTTCACCAGCAGGTGATTTTTCACGCCTGTGCCGTTGACCTGCCGGATGAGCATCCCGGCCGCGGTGAGCGCCGGTGAACCGCGATCGAAGGTGCGGTCGGGATTCATGAGATACGAGACGGCGCCGCTCGACTCCTTGCTCGCGCCCGAGTCCGTGACCGAATCAAGATACGCCAGCGCGCGCGACGAGAGCGCGCTCTCGAATTTCACCTGCCCCA
>CANMZY010000352.1:0-4100 GCA_947502425.1 Verrucomicrobiales bacterium | reverse complement strand
ATCGTGGCCGCGGGCGCCATCCGCGCGGGCGAGGAGATCACCTTCAACTACGGCCATGACCTGCAGGACTACGAGGAGCACCCCTGCCGTTGCGGCTCGACGGAGTGTGTCGGTTTCATCGTGGCCAAGGATTTTTTTTCCGACGTGCGCCGCGCGCAATTGAGGAGAGGCTGACTATTCGGCGCGGCCCATCCGCTCGCCCATGCGGGCGTAGAGTTCGCGGCCCTGGCGGGAATTTTCCACCAGGTCGTCGTCCAGACGGAGACATCCCTTTTCGAAAAGCGTGATGGTCGAGGAGCCGCCGAACTTGAAGAATCCTTTCTCCGCCCCTTTGGCCACCGGCACGCCCGGCGCAAACGTGTATTCGAAACTGCCCACGCAGGTCGCGCCCACTTCGAGCATCAGCACCTGGCCGAACTCCGGCGATTGGATCCCGCAGAGAGCACGCTTGTTCTCCGAAAAGATGTGAATGTTCCGGCGCAGCGCGACCGGGTTGACGGAATAGAGCGGGCCGTCGATCAGCACCGGCTTCTCCGGCACACCCGCGACCGGAAAATGAAACCGATGATAATCCACCGGGCAGAGCCGCGAAAGGATCATGGAGCCTTCGCGATAGCGCGCAGCCAGGCCGGCGTCTCGCAGCAGTGCGCCCAGTTCGAAGACTTGGCCCTTCACAAAAATTCCGTCGAGGCGCGACGCATCTTGGAAACCGAGATGCCGACCGTCGGCCGGGAACACCGCCGCCTTCGCGTCGGCGCAAACCGGCCGTGCCTCCGGCTTCAGCTTGCGGTAAAAAAATTCGTTGAAGTTGCGGAATGATTCGGGCGCGGCGGCGAATTCGCCGGTGTCCACCACGTAGGTCTGTAGGAACGGCTGGATTTTTTTGCGACTCGCGGCGCGGTTCATCCGCCAGCCGTACCAGCGGGAGAACAAGGAACGCTTGGCCAGCGCGTGGAGCGCGATCCGTCCGAGCGGGCTGCCGTAGGTCCACCGCAGGAAGCCTTCGCCATAGACTTCTTCGGTCTCGAGGCGCCCGGTGCGGCGGTTGAAGTAGCGGATGGGTTCCACGAGCTGGATGATCAGTCGATGAGCAGGAAGTTGCCGGTGCGCGTCACGACGCCCGCGTGGCGGTGCGGACTTTTTCCCGGCACAGACTTCAGTTCGCCCGCCGGCCGGTCGTCCGCTCCGAACATCTGCCATTCCGTGGCGGCGCCCTTCTTCCAGCTCACCAGCACCGAGCCATCGGGCGCGGCCAAGGCCACAGGCCACTTCCCGCCTCGCCCCGGGACGGCGATTTCCCGCACGGTGGTCTTGCGTCCGTTCTGGTCGCAGCGCACGTAGAAGACCTGGCCCTTGGTTTCCCAGGCAATGACCAGGCCGTTTTTGGCGCCGGACAAAAATGTTCCGGTCATCGGGCAGCCTTTGATCTCCCACGGCGTGACGCTGATTTTTTCCTTCTCAAAACCGGGCCGGCTCCGGGGCCGGGTGAGCAGATACATGTCGCGCTGGTCGCCGGCCTTGTCGCGGTAGGCGCAGTGCAGCGCGCCGTCACCAGAAAAAAACGCGCGCGAGGCGCAGCACTCGCAGGTGTCCGCCACGGCAACCGCGAGCGGGTCGGAGAATTTTTCCCCGCCATCCAAGGAGGTGTTGAGGAACAATCCGCCGGCCATCCAGAAGACCGCCAGTTCGCCGCCGGGGCCGGCCGCCAGGGAATAGTTGTCCCCAGGTTTGCGGCTGAGATTGCGGGCGGGAAGGAAGGCGGTCCGGCCGGCGTTCAGATGTGAGTACATCACGCCCCATTGGTCTTTGGGCAGTTTGCGCTGATAGGCGTTGTTGTACCAGATGACGTGAACCTGTCCGTTGCCAGCCACGGCAAGATCCGGACCTCGGAACATGCCGGCGGGATGGGCTGAGCCGGCCTCGGAGTTGACCCGGAGCGAGGTGGAAAATGTTTTTCCGTCATCAGTGGACTTCGTGTAGAAAACGTTGTCGCCGGTCACGCAGGCCAGATGAATGTTCCCGACGGCGTCCACTTCGGCGTCGGGAACCAGGCCGCCGTTGGGCGTGGCCACGCGCTCCACCAGGGGCGTCGCGCCGAGCGGAACCGCAACCAGCAATGAGGCAAGGAGGAGGCATTTCGTTTGCATATTCATAGGATGCCCCGGCCGGCCCGGAAAAATCGAGCGTTGAATTCTATCCCCCCTGCCCTTCAATGACGGCATGAACATCCGTCCCGCGACCTTCGACGATCTGCCCGGCATCCTGGAAATTTACAACGAAGCCGTGCTGACCACGACGGCGACCTACGACGTGGAGCCGCGCACGTTGGAGCACCGCCTCGCGTGGTTCGAGGATCATGCGCGGACCGGGCACCCGGTCTTCGTGGCGGCGGAGGCGACCGGCCGCATCACCGGTTGGTCGGCGCTGAACAGTTTCCGGGACCGCACGGGCTATCGGTTCACGACGGAAAATTCCGTGTACGTGGCGGCCAGCCACCGCGGAAAAGGCATCGGAAAATTGCTGATGCCGCCGCTCATCACCGCCGCGCGCGCGATGGGAATGCACGCGATCCTGGCGGGCATTGATGCGGACAATGGGGCGAGCGTCCGGCTGCACACGGCGTTTGGCTTCGTCGAGGTGGCGCGGCTGAAACAGGTCGGGTTCAAATTCAACCGCTGGCTCGACGTGATCTACATGGAGCTTTTGTTGGAGACCAGGGGGAAATAACCGGGCCAGCTCAGGCGGAAACCGCGTCCCCGTCTTTTTCGGCCAGGGCCTCGGCCAGATCCCGCTCGTGTTTCACGCGGGCGCCTTCGATGTCGTATTGGTCGTTGTCCCGATGCCCGGGGTTGAGCGGGGAGATGGAGCGCAGCTTGGCGATGACCGGGGGCAGATGCTTGAGCAAGTAGTCCACCTCCTCGTTCGTGTTGTAGATGCCGAGGCTGAAGCGGACGCAGCCGCGCGCGCGCATTGGGCTGAGGCCCATCGCGGTCAAAACGTGCGAGGGATCAAGCGATCCGGTGGTGCAGGCGGAACCGCTGCTGGCGCAGATGCCGGCCTGATCGAGGAGCAGCAGCACGGCCTCGGCTTCGACAAATTCAAAGGCGATGTTCGTGGTGTTCGGCAGGCGCGGTTCCTTGGCGCCGTTCCGAATGGTGTTGGGTATGGTGGTGAGAATGGTCTGTTCTAGGCGGTCGCGCAGCGCGCGCACGCGGGTGTTTTCGTCTTCAAGTTTAGCCATGGCCAGTTCCGCCGCCTTGCCGAACGCGACGATGCCCGCCACGTTTTCCGTGCCGCCGCGCCGGCCGCGTTCCTGATGGCCGCCGATGATGTAGGGCTGGAACTTTGTGCGCTTCTTCACGTAGAGCATCCCGACGCCTTTCGGCGCATGGAGCTTATGGGCGGAGAGGGAGAGGAAATCGACGCCGAGGGCTTTGACATCGATTGGCAATTTCCCCGGCGTCTGCACGGCGTCGGTGTGGCAGAGTACGCCCTTGCTGCGGCAGATGGCGGCAATCTCTTCAATGGGGAAAATCACACCCGTCTCGTTGTTCGCCCACATGACGGAGACGACGGCCGTGTCCGGGCGGATCGACTTGTCGAGCAGGTGCAGGTCCAGCGAACCGTCCGACTCGACGGGCAGATAGGTGACTTCATGGCCGTGCTTTTGCAGATACTGTCCGAAATTGATGTTGGCGGAATGTTCGACTGCCGTGGTGATGATGTGTTTCTTGCCGGGATGAGTGGCCAGGGCACTGTGAATCGCGGCGTTGTTGCTCTCGGTCCCGCAACTGGTGAACGTCACTTCCTTGGGATCGGCATGAATGAGTGCGGCCACTTGGGCGCGGGCTTTTTCGACGTGCTCGTAAACCTGGTTGCCGAAGGCATAGGCGCTCGAAGGATTGCCCCAGTACTCGCTGAGAAACGGCAGCATCGCCGCGACCACCTCGGGTGCAACGCGCGTGGTGGCGTTGTTGTCAAAATAATAAAACTTTCGTTGGCTCATAAATTCGATTGTCCGGACCGGACACTTTCGGTCTCATCGACTGTAGGCAGCGCCCCAAAAACCGCAAGAACCCATTTGGCCAACGCCGCGCGGG
>CANMZY010000351.1:0-4112 GCA_947502425.1 Verrucomicrobiales bacterium | reverse complement strand
CCGCCGCCCGCAAGACCGGCCTCCAACAGCTGCTCGCGCGGCGTCCGGACGCCACGCTGGCGGAAATGGGCGCGCCGTTTGACTGCCCCACCTCCACCATTGACCTGTGGTTGAGCCGGCTGGGCTGGAGCTGTAAAAAAAACGCGGCCCGCCGCCGAGCAGTCGCGGCCCGACGTGGCGGAGCAAAGAAGAGCGTGGCCGCAGCGGCTGGCGGGCGTGCCCGCCGCCCGGCTGGTCTTCGTGGATGAAAGGGTGGCCCACACCCAGATGACCCGGCGCTGCGGGCGCAGTCCGATCGGGCAGCGGCTGGTCTGTCCCGTGCCGCACGGAATCTGGCCAAGCACAAGGTGGCGGGGGTCCGGGAGGCCATTGAGACCGCCGGGGCGCGGCTGGAGTATCTGCCGCCCTATTCGCCGGACCTCAACCCCATTGAAAACCTGTGGAGCAAGGTGAAGCAGGGGATCAAAAGCCGTGCGCCGCGCACGGCCCGCCAACTCTGCAAGGCCACCGGGGCCGCCTTCGCCACGGTCACTCCCGAAGACTGCCACGGCTTCTTTTTACATGCCGGCTACGCTACATGATTGATGTAAATTTTCTAGCCGTCCAGAAGAAGCCGAGCAGAAAAATCCTCGGCTGGCGGTGCAGGGAGGCGGTGTCGCCCTTGTCCTTGTAGAGGTCGAGCCAGCCGAACCGCGTCAGCAGCGGGCTGAATCAGCGCACCAGATCGTCCGAACGGGCCACGGCGTAGGTGGACATGACGGCGAGCATGACGAAGGCATAGGCGGCAATGCCCTGGGTGTCGGAACTGAGATGCGGGTTGCTGGCTTCGGTGGCGATGATGACAAGGGGAAACTCGCTGATCTGGCTGAGGTTGATCGCCGGGGTCAGGCTGGCCCGGTGCTCGTAGCCGGCGCGGTAGTGCAGCGGAAAGACCGTGAGCAGCCGGCTCACAATCACGAACAGCGCCAGCACCGCGCCCATCAGCAGGAAATAAACCGACGGCGGCGGCACGGTCATGCCCAGCCCGACAAAAAAGAACATCACAAAAAAATTGCCCAGCCCCGCGACCTTGGCCATGACATCGAGCGTGCAGGGAAAGGTGAAGATCGCCACGCCCGCCACCAGTGCGCCCATCTCGACGGACAGCCCCAGCCAGCCGGCCAGGCCCGCCACGAGAAAGCACCAGGCCAGCGTCCCGACCAGCACCCGCTCCGGCAGCCGCACCACGGCCTTGAAAATTTGCGGCAGCACAAACCGGCTCACCGCGAAAGCCGCCCCGATCAGCACCACCACGCTGCACAGCGCCTGGAGCAGCACGCTGGTCTTCGGATGGGCCAGACTCGGCTGAAGCGCGAGAAAAATGATGGCGAACAAATCCTGCAGGACAAGCACGCCCAGGGTCAACCGGCCGGCGAGCGTATCGAACTCGCGCTTGTCGTAGAGAATTTTGACGATGATGACCGTGCTGCTCAACGTCTTCGTGGTCGTGTCCGGCAGGCTAGGCGTCCTGGCGGGCACCGAGTTCAACCCTTTTGAAACACCCCCGACGACGGTGGACGGTTGGACCACGGGCAATGTTCCGGGATTAAAAGAGGACGTGGACACGCCGGCCGCCGTCGATTCGGAAATCCGGAAGGTGACGGCAACGAATGTGACTCAGTCATTGCCCCCGGATGCAACTTTGCCGCCGCCGATCAGTCCGGTCTTCCAATGGAACACGGACGGACAGTTCATCCAGTCGCGGCCGACCGGCACCAGACTAAACCTCCTGATGGCGAAGCTGAGAAACAACACCGGCGGTCCGGTGACCTCGTTCGAGGTGGCCTATGATTTTGCCGAGGTGCTCGGCAACGTGGGCGAGGAAGTGCCCGGACTGCGGGCCTTCTACAGTTTGACCGGAGCCTCGAACAGTTGGGTGGCCTTGCCGGCCTTGAACTCCGCAACCAACGGTCCGTTGACGGCGACCCTCAACGTGACCAACTGGCCCGCCGGCCGCGCCCTCTGGTTGCTTTGGGGCGATGACAACGCCTCCGAAAGCGAAGGTGCCTACACGATCGATAATTTTGCCATCAGCAACGTGGTGCCGATGATGCAGCCGACACTGAGCATCACGCGGTCGGTGGCCGGCACCGTGACCCTGAACTGGACGGAGGCCGGTTTCACGTTGCAGCAGAGTGTGGCGTTGCTTGGCACCAACACCCCGTGGGCGGACGTGCTCGGCCCGGTCACGACCGGCCCCTTCCAAACCAACAACCCGGTCGGCAGGCAATTCTACCGGCTCCGACCTTGAGGTCGGTGTGGCGCATCGCAGCGGCCTTGAGCGCGGTTTCATTCCGCCAATATTTCCGAATTCTTCGTTGACGGTTAGTGCGTCATCGCTACGATGCCGCGCTCTGACAAATCCCGTCAGGAAAAATTAAACTACTACTATGGCAATCAAAGTTGGCATTAATGGATTCGGCCGCATCGGCCGTTTGGTTTTCCGCGCCATCGCGGAGCAGGGCCTGCTGGGCAAGGATGTGCAGGTCGTCGCCGTCGGTGACATCGTCCCCGCCGACAACCTCGCCTATCTTCTCAAATACGATTCCACCCAGGGCCGCTTCAACGGCACCGTCGGCTCCAAGAAATCCTCCTCCGACAAGGCCGAGGACGACGTGCTCATCGTCAACGGCCAGGACATTCTGGTGGTCAGCGCCAGGTCTCCCGCCGAACTTCCGTGGAAGGCCCTCGGCGTCGATGTCGTCATCGAATCCACCGGCCTCTTCGTGGACAAGGAAAAGGCCCAGGGCCACATCACGGCTGGCGCGAAGAAGGTCATCATCTCCGCCCCCGGCAAGAACGAGGACATTACCATCGTCATGGGCGTGAACCACGAGAAATACGACCCGGCCCAGCACCACGTCATCTCCAACGCGAGCTGCACCACGAACTGCCTCGCGCCCCTCGTCCACGTTCTGCTCAAAGAAGGTTTCGGCATCGAGGAAGGCCTGATGACGACGATTCATTCCTACACCGCCACGCAAAAAGTCGTGGACGGCCCGTCGAAGAAAGATTGGAAGGGCGGCCGCAGCGCGGCGATCAACATCATCCCGTCCGCCACCGGCGCGGCGAAAGCCGTCGGCCTCGTCTGCCCCGAAGTGAAGGGCAAGATCACCGGCATGGCGTTCCGCGTGCCGACGCCGACCGTCTCCTGCGTCGATCTCACGGTGAAGACCGTGAAGGACACAAGCTATGCGGAGATTTCCGCCGCGATGAAAAAAGCCAGCGAGACCTATCTCAAGGGCATCCTCGAATACACCACCGACGAAGTGGTGAGCAGCGATTTCATCCACTCGAAGTCCTCCTCGATCTACGACGCCGGTTCCGGCATCGAATTGAACAAGCGCTTCTTCAAGCTCATCAGCTGGTATGACAACGAATGGGGTTACAGCAACCGCGTCGCGGACCTGCTGCGCTACATGATCTCCAAAGGACTGTAAGCCTCGGGCGAAACAGTCACGCACGGCGATCTGGCAACAGGTCGCCGTTTTTTTGTGCCACGAATGAAATCCCGCCCGCCCGCCCTCGCCTTCATCTTCATCACGCTGTTCCTCGACGTGCTCGGGCTGGGCCTCATCATTCCCATCCTGCCGAAGCTGATCGAAAGTTTTTCCAACAACAACGTCTCGGCGGCGGCCACCACCGTGGGCATTCTCGCCGGGCTGTACGCGCTCATGCAGTTCATCTTCGCGCCGATCTTGGGCAGCCTCTCGGACCGATACGGACGCCGCCCAATCATCCTCATCTCCCTATTCGGCTCGGCGTGCGATTACCTGCTGCTCGCGTTTGCGCCCAGCCTGCCGTGGTTTTTCGTGGGCCGGATTCTCAACGGCATCAGCGGCGCGAACATCACCGCCGCCACCGCCTACATCGCGGACATCAGCCCGCCGGAAAAGCGCGCCGCCAATTTCGGGATCATCGGCGCGGCTTTCGGCCTCGGCTTCATCGCCGGCCCGGCGCTCGGCGGCTGGCTGGGCGATCACGACCTGCGCCTGCCCTTCTACGTCGCGAGCGGCCTGACGCTGGCGAACTGGCTTTACGGGTTTTTTGTTTTGCCGGAATCGCTCGCGCCC
>CANMZY010000350.1:0-4112 GCA_947502425.1 Verrucomicrobiales bacterium | reverse complement strand
GGCGTAGCCAAAATAAACAGGAGCGTTGCCATGAGCCACATCACCCGCCTCATTCTCTGCGCGCTCTGCCTGTTTCTCGCACCGCCCGCGCCCGCCGCGCCCCGGCTCAACCTCATCACCATCGTCGCCGACGACCAGGCCGACTGGTCGCTCGGCTGCTACGGCAACCGCGAATCCCGCACGCCCAACATGGACCGGCTGGCCCGCGAAGGTGCGCGCTTCGCCAACGCCTTCGTCTGCACCCCGGTCTGCTCGCCCAGCCGCGCGGCTTTTTTCACCGGACGCCACGGCGTGCAGCTCGGCATCACCGACTGGATCACGCCCAAGGAGGCGAAGAACGGGCTGGGTCTTCCCACAAACGCCGTCACCTGGCCGGAAGTGTTGCGCGCCGCCGGCTATCGCACCGCACTCATCGGCAAATGGCACCTGGGCGCACAGCCGCAATTTCATCCGACCCGGCGTGGGTTTGATCATTTTTACGGCTTCCTCGCCGGCAACAGCCGGTCGCTTGATCCGGAACTCGAGGTGAACGGCGAGAACCAGAAATTGTCCGGCCCCCATGCCGACCTGCTCACGGACGAGGCGTTGCGGTTCATCGAAACCAACCGCGCCCGGCCTTTCGCGTTGCAGCTCAATTTCCGCGAGCCGCACGCGCCCTACGGCCCGGTGCCCGAAGAAGACTCCGCGCCGTTCCAGAATCTTGATCCGTCCATCCCCGACTTTCCCGGCCTGAAAACCGCTCAGGTGAAAAAATGGACGCGCGAATACTACGCGAGCATCCATTCCGTGGACCGCAATCTGGGCCGGCTCCTCGCGCGTCTCGATGAACTGAAACTCACCGGCCAAACCATCGTGCTTTTCACCAGCGACCACGGCTACATGATCGGACAGCACGGGCTGCACATGAAAGGCAATGCCCGCACGATCCTCGAAGGCCAGCCCGGTGCGACCCGCCCGAACATGTTCGAGGAATCCATCCGCGTGCCGCTGCTCATCCGCTGGCCGGGCATCGTGCAACCGGGCCGCGTCATCGCCGAGCCGGTCTCCAACCTCGACACCTTTGCCAGCGTCCTCGGGATGCTGGGCGTCGCGCCGCCGCGCGCATGGAAACAGGAAGGACTGGATTTCTCGCCCCTGTTGCGCGGTGAAAAATATACCCCGCGCGACGCGCTCTACGGCGACTACGACATGCACAATGATGGGAAGGTATCCATGCGCATGATCCGCACGGACGAATGGAAACTGGTCCGGCACCACCGTGCCACTGGCAAAGACGAGCTGTATCACCTCGCGGACGACCCCGGCGAAACGCGCAATCTGTTCGACGATTCGCGCCACGAAAAAATCCGCGCGCAACTCCAGGAACGCCTCACCGCCTGGCAGCGTTCCATCAATGACCCGCTGTTGCGTGAGGAGAAGTAGAGTTGTGTCCACCGGCTGGAGGAATTTTAGCAACACCAATTTGAGCTACTTCGCCAACATGACCGCGGGCTGGTTTCTAAGCGCAGACATACCCCTGATAGGGGGAAACCGTGTTACCTCCTGGGAAGGGAAACGGGCCTACGATAAATTACTCACTGGCGACCGCCACATCACGGGCGGCAGTTTAAGCAACCACATGCTTACTCTCGTAGCGACCTCGCCAGCCGGTTGGCTGCCGGCGATTCATGGCGGATCGGGCAACATTGGCTTCCTTGGTGGCGAAGTGAGATCAATGACTACGAACCAGCTCCGGAAGGAATTGCAGATTAAGCGGGACTATGCCGTCCGTCTGGCGATTCCTTGAGGGCATGAACAGCTTATCTCTGCCCCGACAAAGCTGGATGGCGCTTCCGTAATATGCTGGGCGCCGCCCCCACCACCCAGCGCCGCGCCGGACCTCAGCCGCGCGCTGCCGGGCCGGCCATTTTCCCGACCAATTCCCGGGCCTGCTCGACCAGCGCGCGGTCTTGCGCCAGATCGCCAAAGCGGAAGGGGGGCAGCCCGCTTTGGTTCGCGCCGAGCAGTTCGCCCGGCCCGCGCAAGGCCAGGTCGGCCTCGGCGATGCGGAAGCCGTCGTTCGATTCGGCCAGCACGCGCAACCGCGCCTTGGCGTCGTCCGTTTTCAGGTCGGCGACAAAAATGCAGAAGGACTCATGCGCGCCGCGTCCGATGCGCCCGCGCAACTGATGGAGCTGCGCGAGGCCGAACTGCTCCGCGTTTTCCACCAGCATGACCGTCGCGTTCGGCACGTCCACGCCCACCTCGATGACGGAGGTGGCGAGGAGGATTTGCATTTCATTCGCGCGGAAGGCGGCCATCACCGTGTCCTTCTCCGCCGCGCGCAGCCGCCCGTGCAGCAGGCCGACGCGGTGCGGCGCGAAGATTTTTTCCAGCCGCGCGAATTCCTGGGTCACGGCTTTCATGCCGGTTTTCAGATCGCCCTCCTCGACCCGCGGATAAACCACATACGCCTGGCGGCCCTCAGCGATTTTCTGCCGGATGAACTCATGCACCTTCGGCAACTGGGCCGCGCCGCGCACAAAGGTGCGGATGCGCCCGCGTCCGGCGGGCATCTGGTCGATCACCGAGCTGTCGAGATCGCCGTAGAGGGTGAGGCCGAGCGAGCGCGGGATGGGCGTGGCGGTCATGACGAGGAGGTGCGGATAACGGCCCTTGCGGACGAGTGTCTCGCGCTGGGCGACGCCGAACTTGTGCTGTTCATCGATGATGACGAGGCCGAGCTTGGGGAGTTCGAAACCGGCAGTGAGGAGGGCGTGGGTGCCGATGAAGATGGAGGGTTGGGGCGTGGGGCGTGGGGCTGGTTCCGCCTTCGATGTTGCATGTTCGATGTTGGATGTTCGATGTTCCGAACCTGCCGTCTTCCTGCTTCCCGTCTGCATCTCCACCGCGAGACCGAGCGGCTGAAACCATTTCTGAAAATTCACAAAATGCTGCTCCGCCAAAATCTCCGTCGGGGCCATCAGCGCGACATTGTGGCCGCTCTCCAAGGCCATCAGCGCGCCGCACGCGGCCACAACGGTCTTGCCGGAGCCGACGTCGCCTTGCAGCAGCCGGCGCATCGGCTGCGCGCCGCCGAGATCGTGGCGGATTTCACGGAGGACGCGCGTCTGCGCGGCGGTAAGCGTGAAGCCGAGCGCGTGGAGAAACGGCTTGATGAGATGATTGTCCCCCGCGCAGGGCAGGCCGCGCGCGTTAGCCTGAAGTTTTCTGCGGCGCGATTGGATTTGCGTTTGCAGTTCGATGAACTCGTCGAGCGCGAGGCGGCGGCGGGCGATTTCCACGTCGGGCATTTCTTCCGGGAAGTGGAGCAGGTGAATGGCGCTGGCCAGGGCGGGCAGCGAGGCCGGGGATTCCTTCGGCTCCACGATCTGCGGCTCGAACTGCTCGAGCGTCCGCCAGATCAGCCCGCGCAGCCAGCGTTGCGGCAGCCCCTCGGTGAGCGGATAAACCGGCGCGATGCGGTCGAGGTGGATGGAGATTTCCTCGCCGGCCTCGACGTTTTCCGTCTCGGGATGGTCGATGGTGCGCGGCTTGAGCGAATTGGGTTTGCCGAAAACCATCACGTCGTCGCCGACCGCGAAATACTTTTCGAGGAACGGCAGGTTCCACCAGCGGCAATGCAGCCGCGCCGTGCCGTCGTCGAGAATGAACTCGAAGACGGACTTGGCGCGCTTGGCAAAATAATTCACGCCCTGCGCGACGATCTGGCCGCGCGTGGTCGCGGCCACGCCGAGTTGCAGATCCTTGATCGCGAAAAAATGGCGGCGGTCCTCGTGGCGGCACGGACGGTGGAGGAGGAGATCGTGGACGGTGAAAATTTTCAGCCGCGCCAGTTGCGCCGCGCGTTCGGAGCCGACGCCGGGCAATCCGGTCACGGGTGAAGCGAGCGTGAGTTTGGGCGGCGGCGGCACGGGGTTTTTATAGAGTCCAGCCGGGAAAGGACAAAGCGCAAAGTCGAGCGAGGCGTCGTGTCCGAATGGAATGGAGCGCGGGTCTGTGACCCGGTAAATTTGTTCGTCTGTTTTCGCATGAGTGCATGAATAGCCTGTAAACATTGATCGGATTACGTGTCTCTCATTTTCACCTCATGCAAGGATAGACGCTCCAAA
>CANMZY010000349.1:0-4123 GCA_947502425.1 Verrucomicrobiales bacterium | reverse complement strand
CGTGCTGCTGGCGGGGTTCGCGTTGGGCGCGCGCGCCGCCGGGTTGAAGGAATGCACCTTCACCCAGGTCGTCAACGACGTGAACGTGACCGCCGCCGCGACCAAGGCCAGCCAGGCCGCGAAGGTCAACGACGCCTTCAAGTCCCCCGATCTCATCCGCACCGGCGCCAAGTCCCGCGCCGAACTCCAGGCGCCGGACAAGACGCTCACCCGCATCGGCGCCAACACCGTCTTCTCGATCGAGCCCGCCGGCCGCAATCTCAAGCTCGAGCAGGGCAGCGTGCTCTTCCATTCGCCTGCGGGCAAAGGCGGCGGCACCATCAAGAGCGCCGGCGCCTCGGCCTCGGTGCTGGGCACCACGCTCCTCGTCGCCTGCACCCTGGACGGCGGATTCAAAACCATCGTCCTCGAAGGCCGCGGTACGGTCACGCTCACGAACGGCCGGGTGAAAATCCTCAAGGCCGGGGAAATGATTTTCATTCCGCCCGGCGCGAAAGATTTCGGACCGCTGATCCTGATCAATCTGGACAAGCTGGTCGGCGGCTCCAGCCTGGTCGGTGGCTTCCCCGCCCCGCTCCCTTCGCTCCCGTCGATCCGCGCGGCGATCAGCCGGCAGAACCTGGCACTGGCCGCCGGGCGCGTCATCGACACCGGCGCGTTCATCGGCGGCTCCGGCCTGGGCAATGATCCCAAAATCATCAGTCCCAGCCAGGCTGGTTTCGCAGTCGGACTGGTCTTCGAACAAAAGGCCAGCGAAAAGCCCAGCGTCGTCTTCCCCAGACCGGCTGGTTTCGCAGGCGGACCGGTCTTCGAACAAAAGGCCATCGAAAAGCCCAGCGCCGTCGGTCAACCCTGAGCGCGGCCGGAGAGCAATTCACCCCATGAAAAACACCATGCTTCGTCTCTTGATCGCAGGCTTGATAATCTCCCTCCCGTTCGCGCCCGCCGGCGCGCAATCCGTCGTGAACGAGGCCGACGCCGCCCGTCAGCAGCGCGACGCCGAACAGATTTTCCGCAATCTCCGCAAGGCCGGCGCGACCGCGCCCGACCTCTACCCCGACGAGGCGAGCGACACCGGCCCGCAATCCGTCCTCCGCGCCCAGCCGCGGCCGACGTGGTTTGACATGAGCATTGATGGCCAGCTTTTCTACACGGACAACATGCTCTTCCGGCAGCAAGCCGCCGAGCGCACCGAGGCGAGCGTATTCGTGAACACCGTGCAGGTCGCGCTCACGCCGCCCCCGTGCGAGACCGGCGGCGGACGCCTGGCCCCGCGCCTGGGCTACCGTCATCAGTGGTTCAACTACGGCCTGGTCGAAGGCAGCGCCGTGAAAAATTTCTATGACTTCGATTCCGAGACCGTCTTCGCCGACGCGACCTGGCAGGCCGGGCCGTGGCAGGTGCAGGCCGGGTTCGACTGGACCCGGCTGCTCGATCATCAGCCGACCTACACGAGCTACCACGAACTTTACAATGAACTGTCGCCGCGCTGGGGCGTGCAACGGGTGATCCCGGTCTGCCCGCGCAGCGCGCTGCTCCTGGCCTATCTGGGGAGCTACCATTTTTCCCGGGTGGACCCGGTCACGGTCAACGAAGGGACTCCACCGGTGCCGGTGTTTCATCCCGCCGACCGCAACGACCGCTGGGAACACACGCTGCTGGCCGCCTACAGTGTCGCGCTCACCCGCCATCTGGTCGCGCAGCCCTTCTACCGCTATCAACTGACCGGGTACACCGTCGAGCGCCGCACCGATCAACTGCACAGCGTGGGCTGCTCGCTCGCGTGGTTCTTCAATGAACGGGTCAACGCCCGCATCTTCACCAGTTACGATCTCCGCCAGTCGACCAACCCGCTGGTGGCGGACTATCGCAAGCTCGACGCCGGCGTCGGGTTGAATTTGAACTTCCGATTCTGAGCGCGCCCCGGCCGGAAATTGCCGCCCCGGCGAATTTTACCCCGCCCGCTTCCGCCCCAACTCCTTCATCAGCGCCGGCAGCGGCAGCGTGTTGATCACGTCGCCTTTTTCCAGCCAGCCTTTGCGCGCGATGCCCGCGCCCAGCCGGAGGAAGCCCGCGTGTTCCAGCCGGTGCGCGTCGCAGTTGATCACGCATTTCACGCCCTTGCTTTTCGCGGAGGGCCAGAGCCGCCAGTCGAGATCGAAGCGGTACGGATTCGCGTTCAGCTCGATCCAGGTGCCGGTCGCGGCGCAGGCGTCGATGACCGCCTGCTGGTTCACCTTATACGATTCGCGCTCCAGCAGGAGTCGTCCCGTGAGATGGCCGAGCATGTGGATGAACGGATTCTCCGCCGCGCGAATCAGCCGTTTGGTGTTGTCCGCCTCGTCGCTGCCCGCGACGTGCAAACTCGCGACCACCACGTCGAGCTCGGCCAGGAGGTCGTCGTCGAAATCCAGCCGCTCCTTCAAAATGTCCACCTCGCTCCCGGCGAGCAGACGGAACTCGCTCCCCTCCCCCGCAATTTTTTTGTTCACCTCCGCGATGGCCTTGAGCTGCTGGCGGAGGCGCGCGGCATCGAGACCGTTCGCCTGGAAACTCGCCTTCGAGTGGTCGGTGATCGCCCAGTAATCGCAGCCCAGCTCCTGCATGTGGGCGGCGATTTCCTCCAGCGTGGCGTGGCCGTCGCTCCAGTTCGAGTGGTTGTGGAGCGAGCCGCGCAGTTGCGTCCATTCGATCAGGCGCGGGAGCTGGTTCTTTTCACCGGCGGCAAATTCACCGTGATCCTCGCGCAGCTCCGGCTCGATGTAAGGCAGGCCGAGCTTTTCAAATATTTCCTCCTCGGTCGCGCACGGCACGAGCAGTTTCGGATCGCGCGTCTCCTCCGTGGATTTGAACAGGCCGTATTCGTTGAGCCGCAATCCGCGCGTGATGGCCCGCTGGCGCATGGCGATGTTGTGCTCCTTGCTGCCGGTGAAGTAGGCCAGTGCGAAGGGATATTCCGCGTCGCTCACCACCCGCAGATCCGCCTGGATGCCGCCCTCCAGAATCACACTGGCCTTGGTCTCGCCCTTCGCGCTCACGCTGATCACGCCGGGCTGGCTCGTAAAAAATTCGATGATCGCCGCCGGGCTTTTGGTCGAGACGAGGAAGTCGATGTCGCCGATGACCTCCTTGTGGCGGCGGACGCTGCCGGCGGTGCTGCAACGAATCACGTCGGAATGGGCGCGCAGATTTTCCAGGATCGGCCCGGCCACGGCCAGCGCGTCGCTCAGGTGATGGCGCGAGGCGTAGGTGCGGCGAAACTGGATGCCCTCGAGGATTTTCGTCTGGGTCTTTTCGCCGAAGCCGTCGAGGTCGGCGACTTGGCCCGCCTGACACGCGACTTCGAGCGCCACGACGGTGTCGATGCCGAGCTTGTCGTTCATCGCCTTTACTTTCTTGGGGCCGAGGCCGGGGATGTTCAGCATCTCGACGAGGCCGGGCGGGATCGACGCCTTCAACTCCTCGTAGTAAGGCAGCCGACCGGTCGTGACGAGCGTGGTGATTTTTTCCTGCAACGCCTCGCCGATGCCCTTGATTTCACCGAGCCGGTTTTCGGCGATGAGGGTGGCGAGCGGTTCGTTCAAGCCTTCGAGCGTGCGCGCGGCGTTGACGTAGGCGCGCGTCTTGAACGGGTTCTCGCCCTTCAGCTCCAGCAGCGTGCCGATCTCCTGCAAAATTTCCGCAACCTTTTCTTTGTCCATGCGCGCACACTACGGCGAATCGATGCTGAACGAAACCACGAATGCGCGCCAATCGGCGCGAATCTGGAGGAGGAAAAAGCTGCACCATTTCTGCACTATTTCTGCACCGCTTCTCCATTTCACTCCGGTGCAGTTTTGTCCCGCCCATGAAAACTCGCGCAGCCACCTGCCCATCCCGTGCATCCCGAAGTTGCTGATGCGAGCGCGGCATTTATGCCGCTTCGACTCCCGGACGCCCAGCAGGCATCGAACACCAAATGGTTGTCCACGTTGAAGCGGTTGGAACGCCGCGCTCCGGCCCCGCCCACAACTTCGGGATGTGCCGCGGCCATTTCGCGATCCGCAACCAGCATTCCGCGCTGGCCCGTCCTGTGTCTTAAAAATCAAGATCATGGTTTTCCGCACTGCGGTGCGCACCCAAG
>CANMZY010000348.1:0-4123 GCA_947502425.1 Verrucomicrobiales bacterium | reverse complement strand
GAACGGCTGGAATGATTATTTTCAGGCGACCCTGCCAATTTTTTCGATGACGACAATTCTGAATAAGTCGATACCTGAATCCGTGATCACGCAGTCCAGCGAGACCATCCTGTTAGGCGAAAAGGAAACGACCTCTGGTCATTTTTTCATGGACTTTCTCGAGTCGGCCGCCGGCAATGATTTCGAGGAGGTCCAACACGCCCGCCATGCCGGGACGAAAACCGCCGGTGGTTCCAACTACGCCTTTGCCGACGGCAGCACGCGCTTCCTCAAGTATGGCCGTTCCGTCACCCCCCTGAACCTCTGGGCCGTCACCGACCTTTGGCGGACGAACAGTCCGATCACGCTCTAGTCCGGCCGCGTCTGCCCGCCGCCTCCTGCACTGTTCCGGCAAACAACGCCTGTTCGTAACATCCGATGTAACGGAGGCTCGTTTGCTCCCACGAAAAGTCCGCCGCCATCGCGTTGCGCCGGAAGTGCGCGAAGAGTTCCGGCGTCTGGTAAAGCACCAGCGCCTTGCGCATCGCCATGGCCAGCGCGCGCTGGGAGTATTCGAGGAACTTGATGCCGTTGCAGGTCTCCTCGTTTTCGGAAATATCCGTTACCGAATCATCCAGCCCCCCGGTGACGCGGACAATTGGAATCGTGCCGTAACGCAGCGAATACATTTGATTCAGGCCGCAGGGTTCGAATCGCGACGGCATCAGGTAGAAATCCAGGCCGGCCTCGATGCGGTGCGAGAGCGTCTGGTCGAATCCGATCTTCACCGCGACCTGGTCCGGAAAACGCCGGGCCAGATTCGAGCAGGCCTTCTCGAACTCGGGCGACCCGCTGCCGAGCAGGATGAACTGCATCGGCCCGGCCAGCATTTCCGTGAGCGCGCCGAGTTCGATGTCCACCCCCTTCTGTTCAGCCAGCCTCGTGATAGTCCCAAACAGCGGCACATTCGCGTCAACCGGCAGGCCCATCTCTGACTGCAACGCGGCCTTCCCAAGAGCCTTGCCCGCGAGGTCGTCCGCCGAGTACGGATGCGCCAGTGCCGGGTTGGCGGTGGTGTTCCACTCATCGTAATCCACGCCGTTCAATATTCCGGTGAGCACGCCTTGCCGGCGGCGCAACGTCCCGTCCAACCCGCACCCATTGGCCTCGGTGGTGATCTCGCGCGCGTAGCGCGGGCTGACAGTGGTGAGCCGGTCGGCGAAGTTGAGGCCCGCCTTCAGGCAGTTGCAGGAGCCGTAAAACTCCGCGCCTTCGGGATGAAAATAGTCTTCCGGCAAGTTCGTCAACGCGTAGGCCGCTCGCGGGAAGATACCCTGGTAGGCGAGGTTGTGGATCGTGAGGCAGGTGCGCGGTGGGGACGCCCAACCTTCGAACTGTTCACCGTGTTTCACCAGCAGCGGCACCAGCCCGGTCTGCCAGTCGTGCAGATGAATCAGCTCCGGACGCCACGGCAGATGGCGCGCCAGTTGGGCGATACATTTTGAAAAAAACACAAACCGCTCCGCGTTGTCGGGGTAATCGGCACCCTGCGTGCCATAGAGTCCGGGGCGGTTGAAGAATGCCGGCTGGTCGATGAAATAGATCGTGTGCCCGGCGGATGGTTGCAACGTCCAGACCTCCGCCGTCACCCGCCTCGGGCCGAGCGGCAGGTCGATTTGCCAGTCGAATTTTTTCAGCGCGGGAAATTTTTCCCGAATGCCGCGATGGAGCGGCGTGACCACGCCCACCTGATGGCCCAGCGCCGCGAGTGATTTGGCGAGCGCGCCCGCCATGTCGGCCAGACCGCCGCTCTTGGAGTACGGATGCAGTTCGCTGCTCGCGTGGAGGATTTTCATGGGAGCGCCGGACTCCGGTCCGGCGCGGGGCGGTGGAGGATGCGCTTCATGCGGTGATGCGATGCGCGCCGCGCAGGTATGGGCGCAGCGGTTCGGGGATGAGCACGCTGCCGTCCGGCTGTTGGTGCGTTTCGATCAGAGCCACGAACAGCCGTGCCAGTGCCGTGCCGCTGCCGTTGAGGATGTGTGGAAATTTGTTTTCGCCCGCCTCGCTCTTGAAACGCATGCCCATCCGCCGCGCCTGAAAGTCCTCGCAGTTGGAGCAGCTCGACACTTCGAGATAGCCGCCCTGGCCCGGCGCCCAGACTTCGATGTCGTAGGTCATCGCGCTGGCGAAGCCCATGTCGCCGGTGCAAAGCTGGATCACCCGATAATGCAGGCCGAGCAGTTGCAGCACCTTCTCCGCGTTGCCGACCATTTTTTCCAGCTCGGCGTAACCATCCTCGGGTTTCACAATCTTGATCAGCTCCACCTTGTCGAACTGATGCACGCGGATCATGCCGCGCGTGCCGACGCCCGCCGCGCCCGCCTCCGCGCGAAAGCACGGGCTGTAGGCGACGTAGCGGATGGGCAGTTGCGACTCCTTCAAAATTTCGTCGCGATGAATGTTCGCCACCGGCGCCTCGGCGGTGGGCAGCAGATACAATTTCCCCAGCGTGCCGGCGTCGAGACCCTCCTGCACCGCGTAGGCCTGGTCGCGAAATTTCGGAAATTGTCCCACGCCCACCATGCAATGCTCGCCCACGATGTAGGGCGGCGAGACTTCGGTGTAGCCGTGCTGGGTCGTGTGCAGGTCGAGCAGGAAGGAAATCAACGCCCGCTCCAGCCGCGCGCCCCAGTTCGTGTAGAGCAGGAAGCCGCTGCCGGATAATTTTGCGCCGCGTGCAAAATCAATCAGCTTGAGCGACTCGCAAAGTTCGACGTGCGACTTGGGCTTGAAGGCGAACTCCGGCTTCGCCCCGCCCACGCGCACTTCGGGATTGTCCGCCGCGTCCTTGCCGGGGGCGACGTTCGGATGCGGCAGGTTCGGCAGGCGCAGCAAAATCTGATCGCGCGCGGCCTCGACTTCCGCCACCTGCCTGTCCAACTCGGTGATCCGATGACCAATGTCTTTCGTCTCGGTTTTCTTCGCCTCGGCCTCGGCGATTTTCTTCTGGCCCATGAGCGCGCCGATCTCCTTGGAGACACTGTTGCGCCGCGCCTTCAACTGCTCCACTTCGGCCAACCCCTTGCGCCGCTGCTCGTCGAGCGCGAGCGCCTCGGCGATTTTCGCCTCGTCGCCGGCCCCGCGCGCGGCGAGACGTTCGCGGACGAAATCGGTCTGTTCCCGGATGACTTTGATGTCGAGCATGGGCGTGATTATAGAAACGGACTTCAGTTGAGCAAGCCCGCAGGCTAGTCTGCACGCATGAACGACGCGAACACCAGCGGCCGCGTGGCCTCGCTGCACCTGCATCCGGCGAAATCCGGCGAACCGCTCACCGGCGTGGACGTGATCGAAGTGGTCGCGGAAAAGGGCATCGTCGGCGGCGGGCGATATTTCGGCCGCGTCAACTCCTCGACCGGACTGCCGGGCAAACGGCAGGTCACGCTCATCGAACGGGAGCAGATCGCGGAACACACCGCGATCCTCGGCCTGGAAACCATCCCGCCCGGCGCGGTGCGCGCGAACGTCGAAACAATCGGCGTCGATCTAGTTTCATTGATCGGCCGCCAGGTGGCGGTGGGTGGGGCCGTTTTGCTTTTCCACGAAGCGCGGACTCCGTGCGAAAAGATGGACCGAATTTGCGAAGGCCTGCGCGCGGCGATGAAAAATCAAAAACAGGGCGTGCTCGCGCAGGTCGTGCGGCCAGGCAGGATTCGCGTGGGCGACCCCATTAACCCGCTGTAATGCTCAACCAGAAAATACCACCCGCTGAACCCGGTCACTACGCCACGCTCGGTCTCGACCGCGGTTGCACCGCCGCCCAAATCCGCGCCGCCTACCGACTGCTCGCCCGGCAACATCATCCCGATCTCAACCCGGATTCGCCCGCCGCGCTCCGGCGCACGCAGGAGTTGAACGCCGCGCACGAAATCCTGGGCGATCCCGCGCGCCGCCGGGCCTACGACCACGAACTCGCCGCGCCGAAAAAATCCGCCCACCCGGCGCGCCCGGGAAGAATACAGCGGAACATTTCCCAGGATGTGAACCTGCGCCTCGAAGATTTTCTGCGCGGCGCCACGCGGGAAGTGCGAGTCGATGATCCCGCCAATCCCAACGGTGCGGAAATTTACGAGCTGGCCAT
>CANMZY010000347.1:0-4130 GCA_947502425.1 Verrucomicrobiales bacterium | reverse complement strand
TTCCAGCCGCTGCCGGAAAGATAGCCGCGCACGATGCATTCGATGGCGAGCGGTTTCGCCTTTTTCACAATCATCGAGCGGCGCGCCAGTTGCGCGGCGAACGGCTGCAGGTTTTTCGGCAACGGACCGTTGGCGCCGGCGAGGAGATGGTTCGGCACGAGCGCGGAAAATTTCTCGAACCAGAAGTGGGAAATTTGGGTCAGCACTTCGCCCTTGCGCGGAATGCCGTTGGGCATGATGACGTCGAAGGCGGAAATGCGGTCGCTGGCGACGAGCAGGAAGCTCTCGCCGAGGTCGAACACATCGCGGACTTTGCCGGAGCGGACGTGTTTGATGCCGGGCAGATCTAGTTTTAAAATGGTTTCGTTCATGGCGCGGGATGATGAGGTTCGGGAGAAAATGTGCAATGGGGAAAGTTGATCGGCTGGCAAAAAATTGCATGGCGGGGGAACCGCGGTTGAGGAAGAATGCCTCGTCCACAAAAACCCCAAAGCCATGAACGAAACCAGAGCATTTTGTCCGGCCTGCAAACAGGACGTGGTTTTCCAAAACACGACCGCCGCCGCCGTCTGCCCGGCCTGCGGCGCGAGCTTTGATCTGGCGAACGAAGTGGTCCGCAAGCGCCACCTGAGTTGGCGCGACGGCGTGCTGTTTGCGCTCTGGATATTTGTCCCCGCCGTCATCGCCCTGCTTTCGTTGTTTATCATCAGGAACAATCACTCGGGCCCTTCCGGCGCGAACACCCGCGCCGCCTGGACCATCGCCGGCCTGGTGCTTGCATCGATCAATTCCTACTGCGCCTGCTCCTGGCTGACTGGGCGGTTCACACAACGGCTTTGGGTGCGGGTGCTCGTTGGAATTGTTCTGGGTCTGGCCGTGCTTTCGGTCAACGCCGTGGCCGCCGTCTTTGGCGGCTGTGCGTTTGCCTACACCGGCTTGTTGCGGTGATCGGCAGGAAGCGGCCGGCCAGACCGTGAGCCGCGCACAGGCGACGAGGGCATCCGGTCACGGCCCCTTTTTGTTTTGACACTCCAGGTCTTTGTCAGTGCTATTCGCCCACACAAAATCAATCCGGCCCGCGATGATCGTGGGCCGCAACAACCGGATCAAATTATGTTCATGTCACACCCCTTCACGCGCGGCCTGGCGGTTGCCGCCCTCGCCCTCGCCGCCACCTTCACCGTGCGCGCCGACCCGATTCCTGAAGAATACAAGCAGGGTGGCTTTGCCATCGGTCTTCAGGCCTACACCTTCAATCGCTTCACCGTCTTCGAGGCCATTGAAAAAACTGCCGAGGCGGGCGGCAAGGTCATCGAGTTTTTTCCGGGCCAGAAGTTGAGCAAGGCCGACGCGAACGTGTCGTGGAACCATAACTCTTCCGACGAGGTCATCGCCAAGGTGCAGGCCAAGTTGAAGCAGCACGGCGTCAAGGCCGTGAACTACGGCGTGGTCGGCGGCAAGGACGAGGCTGAGTGGCGCAAGATCTTCGAGTTCGGCAAGAAGCTCGGCCTCTACGCCGTCACCACCGAGGACGACACCAAGCTCGACATCATCGAGCCGCTCGTGAAGGAGTTCGATATTCGTCTGGCCATCCACGACCACCCGCGCCAGCCGAACAACCCGGGCTACAAGGTCTGGGACCCGCACTACATCGTCGCCATCACCAAAAATCGCGACGCACGCATCGGCGCCTGCGCGGACACCGGCCATTGGCAGACCAGCGGGCTGAACCCGGTCTATTGCCTGCGCGTGCTCAAGGGACGCGTCATCAGCAGCCACATGAAGGACAAGGTGGACTACGGTCCGAGCACGGACACGCCCTTCGGCACCGGCGTCGGCGAGATCGGCCGCTGCCTCGACGAGCTCAAGAAGCAGGGCTTTCAGGGCAACATCTCCATCGAGTACGAATCAAAGTGGATGGAAAACGTGCCGGACGTGACCAAGTGCGTCACCTTCGTGCGCGAGTACAAGGTGAAATAATTTACGTCTCCCTCCATGAGGCCGCCTTCACCGGCGGCTTTTTTTTGCGCCCGGCCGGCCCAGCCCGAAAACGGAAGCGGTTTACAGAAGGAAACGGAGAGAACGAAGCGGGAAAGAGCGGGAACTGGCTGCGGCGAAAACAATTCACCAAGTCCGCTCTGAGTAGCAGGCCTTGGCGCTTCGTTTTTTTTGTTCACTTCTGTAAATTTTATCTCAGCGCCTGGGCTCAAAAGACGCCTTGAAAAAGCCGATGCTTCGCCTAGCGTGAACGAAGTGCAGCCCCCCAAGACCCAGATCGATCTCGTGCAACGAACGGCCCGCGGGCCGCGCGGCTTCACGCTCATCGAACTGCTCGTCGTCATCGCCATCATCGCCATTCTTGCCGCGCTCCTGCTTTCGGCGCTGGCCGGGGCCAAGGAAAAGGCCCGGCGCGCAGCCTGCCAGAACAACCTGCGGCAATGCGCCGTGGCCACGATCATTTTCGCTGACGAAAACGAGGACACCCTCCCGACCGGCATCCGCAATGATAAAGGCGAGCATCTGATGTGGGTGCCCTCCGAAACTTGGACGAATCTTTTGAAATCAGGGGCCGCCCGGAAAATACTTTACTGTCCGAATTTGCCAGATCCTTTTAGCAGGTCGAACGGCTACAGCGTCATCGGCGTTTGGCCGTTCTCCAATTACGGCTATTTGCTCGGCTACAATTACCACGGTGGACACAACGGCCCCTCGCCTTTTCCTGTTTTTGACTGGCCAGTTCCTCTCCGGAGCACGGACTCACCGACACTCGTCCTCTTCAGCGACCTTAACCAATGGACACCAAGCGGCCCGCCTCCGAACAGCAAGTGGACCATGATTCCCCACGCGGCCCGCGGCCCGATTTTGGAAAACGGCAGCGCTCTCGTCACCCGTTTCAATGGCGCACCGCCCAGCCAGAGCGGAGCCGCCGGCGGGAATGTGGGACTGCTGGACGGTTCCGTGAATTGGAAGCCGATCCGTTCCATGCAACCCTACAAAACATATCGTCCAGACTACTCCAAAGGAGATTTCATGGGCATGTGGTGAGTCACGGCGCGGGCGTTGCGCGCACGCGAAAGAACCGCTCTGCCGAATTGGTCAGCGCCGAAATCCATTCCATCTCGAAAAATTTCCCCGGCAGATTCGTCACCAGCGTTAAGGGCGCGGCCGCGTTCGTTCCCGAAAAAATTTCATAGCTGCGGTTCGTCTGCCCCGGCCAGCTCAGGCGCGCGAACGATCCGTTCAAGCGCGACAGGTCCAGCGTGAAGGCCGCGTCCGCCGCGAGCGGATTGGTTCCCATCACCTGCTCGCGCGCGTTTTGAAAACCGTCGCCGTCCGGATCATCGCGCGGGCCGCCGGTCAGCGAACCGAATTGCGCCAGCTCCCACGCGTCGTCCAGGCCGTCGCCATCCGTGTCGGTGAGTGCGACGCCGTGCACCGTCAGCGCTGCGGACAGCACGCTGCCCGTACTGGCCGGCTGCTCGTCGCTGACCTCCAGCCGCCAGACGCCCGCGCTGCTCTCGAAAAAATGGTGCGTGGAAACATACTTCCAGTCCGCCGGGCCGGGCGCGTCGTCGTCATTCATCCGCTGCAGAACGCTGCGCGTGCCCTGCGGCGAGACGAGCGTGAGCCGCAGATCGCCGCGCCGTGCGTGATCGGTCTGGATTTGCACCGCGACGTGTTCGCAGAGCAGCGTGTTCGTGACGGTGAAGGTGCAGCCGGTCGTGTTCAATTGCAGCCGTGCGCGCGCCGTCGCGTTCGTCGCCAGCAGATCGCGCAAGGCCTCGCCCGGCGTCTGCCCGATGAACACATTTTGGATCACCGAAAAATCCGTCTGCCCCATGACGAGCCGCGCGTCGCCGCCGCTGTGGTTGAAAATGATCGCCGCCGCCGCGCCGGCCTGCGCCGCGTGCGCGATCTTCTCGGAAAAATCATTCGTGCCGCGCTGGATCAACGCCACTTGGCCCGTCAGATTTTGCGAAATGACATTCGTCGCTAGCCCGGCAAAAAACAGCGGCCAGTCGGGCGTCGGCGCGTCGGGATGCAGCCCCAGCCCCGCCGTGGCCGCGATGGACGCGAGGTTCGTCGGGATGTTGTCGCCGGTCACGATTACGCGCAGCCCGTCGTCCGGG
>CANMZY010000346.1:0-4133 GCA_947502425.1 Verrucomicrobiales bacterium | reverse complement strand
CGGCTGCGATCCAGCCAAGCCGTCCTTCGCCCGCGCCTGCCTGCTGGCGCGGCGGATGATCGAGCGCGGGGTGCGGTTCGTGAACATTTATCACGAGGGCTGGGACGCGCACAGCGACGTGGCGGGCAACGTGCGCAGCAACGCCGGCGCGACCGACCGGGCCAGCGCCGCGCTGGTCACGGATCTCAAGCAGCGCGGGCTGCTCGATGACACGCTGGTGATCTGGGGCGGTGAATTTGGCCGCACCCCGATGGTGGAGTCGAACCCGGCGCTGGGCCGCAGCCAGGGCCGCGATCATCATCCGCAGGCGTTCACCGTCTGGATGGCCGGCGGCGGCATCAAGGCCGGCTTCTCCTACGGCGCGACGGATGATCTCGGCTTTCATGTCGTGGAAAATCCCGTCCACGTCCACGATCTCCAGGCGACGATCCTGCACTGCCTTGGTTTCGATCACGAGAAGCTCACCTTCCATCACTCGGGCCGTGACTTCCGGCTGACCGATGTTCATGGTCAGTTGGTCAAAGCGGTGCTCGCGTGAGCGGGTTGGTGCAATATCATGGGAACGTGCGGCTGATGCTTGTTCCGGCGAAGGGGACAAACTAAAGTTTGAACTCCAACGGGTGCGACCTGACGCATGGCTGGAGTTCACGCTTCAGCGTGTCCGATTGTGAGCGCCGGTTCTGCAAAACAAATTATGAAAACAAAATTGTTACTGTTGCTCTCCGGCCTGCTGGCCATCGGCTCCCTCGGCGAATCGCGCGCGGCCGAACCGGACAAGCCGTCGTCCGCGCTCGCCTGGCCCGGTGAAAAAATTGATACCTGGCGCGGCTACCGGCGGCATGTGTTTCAGATCGACGGACGCACCGCGTGGGTGGTCGAACCGAAACAGGCTGCGCCCGGCAATCCGTGGACGTGGTGCATGGAGTTTCCCGATGCGTTCACGGAACGGACGGGCGTGCCGAAACTGCTGGAGCAGGGGTTTCACCACGTTCACATCAGTGTCGGCAACACCTTTGGCGCGCCATCGGCGTTGAAGCATTTCGACGCGATGTATGAGTCGATCACCGCCCGGGGGTTGGCGAAAAAGGGCGCGCTCATCGGCATCAGCCGCGGCGGACTCTACGCCTACAACTGGGCCGCGTTGAATCCGGGGAAGGTGGCGCTCATTTACGGCGACGCGCCGGTGTGTGATTTCAAAAGCTGGCCCGGCGGCAAGGGCAAGGGGAAGGGGAGCGGCGGAGACTGGAACGCGCTGATCAAGCATTACGGTTTCAAGGATGAGGCCGAGGCGCTCGCCTACAAGCTGAACCCGGTGGACAATCTCGCCGCGCTGGCCAAGGCGAAAATTCCGCTGATCCACGTCGTGGGCGACGCTGATGACGTGGTGCCGGTGGCCGAGAACACCGCCCTCATCGAAAGCCGTTACAAGGAGTTGGGCGGGGAAGTGGTCGTGATTCACAAGCCCAAGGTCGGCCATCATCCGCACGGAGCCGATGACATCGCGCTGCTGGTGAAGTTCATTCAGGAGAAGACTACGCAGGCGTTGAAGCCGTAATGGCCCCCGGCACGGGAACCGGCCAGGTTACAATCCTGTGACAACGCCCTTTTCGGGCGTTTTCTCTTTGGAAAAAATTCCCCGCTCGTTACGGTGGTGGAGTCATGCAGCCACAGCGTCGCGCCGTCATTGATGTCGGCACCAACTCCACCAAGCTGCTCGTGGCGGAAGTCGCGGGCCGCCGGGTTCAGCCCGTGTGGGAGGAGAGCGAGCAGACGCGCTTGGGCCATGGCTTTTACGAAACCCACCGCCTTCAGCCCGAGGCCATCGCCCGGACCGCGCAGGCGGCGGCCACCCTCGTGGACCTGGCCCGCTCCCATCAGGTCGTCTCCACTCGCATCATCGCCACCAGCGCCGCGCGCGACGCGGTAAACGGGGACGAGCTGGTGGCCGCCATCCGGCGCAGCTCCGGCCTGCCGGTGGAAATCATTTCCGGCGACCAGGAGGCGGAGTGGGTTTATCAGGGCGTGATGTCCGACCCCGCGCTGGCTGGACAGCGGTTGATCATCATGGATGTGGGTGGCGGCAGTACGGAATTTATTCTGGGCGAAGGCGAGCACCCGCACTACAGCCGGAGCTTTCCGCTCGGCAGCGTCCGCCTCCTCGACCGGCACCCCCCTTCCGATCCGCCGACTCCGGACGAACTGCGCCAGTGCCGCGGATCGCTCAACGATTTCATCATCCGCGAAATTCATCCCGTGCTCGATCCCTTGCTCAACAACGGCCGCGCCCTGCCGCAGCTTGTCGGCACCGGCGGCGCGGCCACCATCTTGGCGCGCATGGAAAACCAGCTTGATGATTTCGACCGCGAGCGGGTCGAGGCCGCGCGCCTGACGCTGGGCATGGTCACCGCCTGGACCGAGCGGCTCTGGAGCCTGCCGCTGGCGGAACGCCGGCGCATCGTCGGCCTGCCCAAGAAACGCGCGGACGTGATCCTGCCGGGCGTGGCCATCTACGAGGCGGTGATGCGGCAGTTCGGGGTGGGGGAGATGCGCGTCAGCACGCGCGGTCTGCGCTTCGCCGCGCTCATGCAGCCGGCGGCCGGCTGAATCCGGGAGGCCGGCCCGGCCCGCCGCCGTTTTTTGGAAGCCAGCCAACCCTGCATGTCGGTTCCGCGCTGTTTCCCTTTGACTCGACTCGGCGCTTCGTTATCCTCCGCCCCTTGTCATGGCAAAACTGACTGTCAACGATCTGAAAGTGCGCGGAAAACGGGTGTTCGTCCGCGTGGATTACAACGTCCCGATGGAGGAAAAGGACGGCGTGATGGTCATCAACGACGCCACGCGCATCAAGGAAACTCTCCCCACCCTCGACTTGCTCATCAGCCAGGGCGCGAGGATCATTCTGGCCGCGCACCTCGGACGCCCCAAGGGCCAGCGCGAGCCTGCGATGTCCCTCCGCCCCGTCGCCGCGAAGCTCGCGGACATGATTCACCGGCCAGTGGCGTTCGTGGATGATTGCCTGGGAGAAAAAGTCGAGAAGACCGTCGGCCTGCTCAAGGACGGGGACATTCTGCTGCTGGAAAATGTCCGTTTCTACAAGGAGGAGGAGGAGAACTGCCCCGTGTTCTCGGCCGACCTCGCCAAGCTCGCGGATGTCTATGTGAACGACGCTTTCGGCGCGGCCCATCGCGCGCACGCCAGCACGGAAGGCGTGGCGCGGGTCATCGCCCAGCGCGGCGGACAGTGCGCGGCGGGGTTGTTGATGGAGCGCGAATTGAAATTTCTCGGTGACGAACTGGACAAGCCCGCGCGGCCCTTCGTCGTCATTCTCGGCGGCGCGAAAGTTTCCGACAAGATCAAGGTCATCGACCGGCTGTTGGAAAAGGCGGACACCATCCTGATCGGCGGCGCGATGGCCTACACCTTCAAGCTGGCGCAGGGCCATCAGACCGGAAAATCCCTCATCGAACCGGACCGCACCGCCCTGGCGCTGGCCGCCGTGGCCAAGGCCAAGGAGCGCGGCGTGCAGTTTCTGTTGCCGACGGACAATGTCATCGCCACCCCGGTCGATTCCGGCAAGGTGAACAAGAAGGGGCGTCCGATTTACGACCTGCAAAACCCGCGCGTGAACACCGCCCTCGACATCCCGGCGGACGCCGAGGGTTTCGACATCGGCCCCGCGACCGCGCAGTGCTACGCCGAAGTGATTCGCGGCGCGAAAACAATTTTATGGAACGGCCCGATGGGCATGTTCGAGGATAAACGCTTTGCCGAGGGCACGAACATCGTGGCCAAGGCCGTGGTGGACGCCACGCAGCAAAACGGCGTGAAGAGCATCATCGGCGGCGGCGACAGCGTGAAGGCGCTGCACCAGGCCGGCCTGGGCGAGCAGGTGACGTTCATGAGCACCGGCGGCGGCGCCAGCCTGGAATTTCTCGAAGGTACGGAACTGCCGGGCGTCGCGGCCTTGAGCGACAAGTGACCGGCCCCACTGAGAACTGAGCAATTTCCCCAAAACCAAATGGACAAAGAACGCAAGCTGATCATCGCCGGCAACTGGAAGATGAACAAAACCGTGGCCGAGGCCCTCGACCTTGTCGCCGACCTCAAGCGCGAATTGAAGGACGTGAAGGAGA
>CANMZY010000345.1:0-4134 GCA_947502425.1 Verrucomicrobiales bacterium | reverse complement strand
TACACGACGCTCTTCCGTTCCCTCGAGTTCGATCAACCCGTGGTCTGGGCCGACACGCTGGCGGGGCAGTTTTATCTGGATGGGGAAAAAGGCCAGGTCGTCTCCGGCAGCGTCACCGGAAACGTGCTCACGCTGAAATTGAAGGAAGCATCCGCCGCGAAGAAAATCACCTACCTCAAAGAGATCACCTGGAATCAGGACACCCTGCTCAACGGCGCGAACGGCCTCGCCGCGCTCACCTTCTGCGAGGTGCCGCTCGCCGGCAAAAATCCGTCCAAATAAATCATCCGCCCATGAAACTTTTTCTTCTGCCCGCCGCCCTGGCCGCAGCCCTCCTGTTGACCACCGCCCCCCGCCTCGCCGCCCAGGTGCACAAGGGGAAACCCGTCGAGCAGCCGAAGACTCCGCCGTCGGTGCGCTTTGATCCCGTGGCGCGCGACATTGAAGGATGGAAAATTCACATTGACCCCGCGCTCCTCGACGGCCCGCACCGCGAGGAAGGCGGGAAGGCGCTCACCATGCTGGCCAATCATCTGCAGCGCGTCAAAATTCTCGTGCCCGCCGCGCCGCTCACGAATTTGCAGACCATCGAAATCTGGATCGAGCGCGACCATCCCCGGCTCAAGGCGATGCAGTATCATCCCGGCCGCGACTGGCTGGTGAACAACGGCCACGACCCGCGCCTGACGCGCAAGGTTCACATCACGCAGGCCCGCGAGCTTCTCTCGCGCGGCCAGATGCTCAAGCATCCGGCGGTGGTGCTGCACGAACTGGCCCACGGCTACCACGACCAGATTCTCGGCTTCGATCACCCGGAGATTCTCGCCGCCTACCAAAAGTCGAAGGAAGCCGGCTCCTACACCAACGTGCTCCTCTACACCGGCCAGAAGGTGAAGCACTACGGCCTGACCAATCACAAGGAATACTTCGCCGAGGCCACCGAGGCCTATCTCTACCGGAACGATTTTTATCCCTTCGTCCGCGCCGAACTGAAGGAGCACGACCCGACGATGCACGAAGCGCTGCTCAAAGTGTGGGGCCCGGCCAACTAGCCCGAACTCCGGGATACATTTCACAGCAGGAAACGAAGAGCCCCAAGGCGCTGCGTTGCGATTTCAGCCAGCAGCAGCAGTCGATGTGCGAAGTCCGAAGCCGGTCAGTTCGACATTCCCCTCACACCCACTCCGCGCACAACAGTTCCGCCTGCGCGAGCACGGTCTTCACGGCCTCTTCCTGCAAGTCGGGCGGGTGATCCACATGCCGAACTCGAAAGCGATGTCGGGATGGGCAAAAGTGCCGCCATAGCGGCCGGCGGTGGCTTTGAGGCCAATGGCGTTGGTTTTCTCAACCCATTCTTTGACACTGAGCTTGTAGCTGTTCAGTCCGGCCTGACTTTTAATTATGGCGAATTCGCCGTAATTAAAAGCTGGGTTGAACACGGATTCCAAGATGCCCAGGAACTCCACGGTGTTCCGGTTGCGGAGCCAGTCAGAGATAAAAAACTCCCCGTCCTTTGCTCTCAGCATGTCGGTGAGGGAGATGTAATCGCCATCCTTGCCGGTGAGAATCGCTACGGCTGTTCCCCGAACGGCGATGGTGCTGGTTTTATTCTTGCTCATGGGAAGAAACGGTTCCGTCCGGCCTCATTTCTAATTCCCTCGAATTCGAGGGAATTAAAACCTGGGTTGTTGATGCGTTCCCAGACGCCGAGGAACAGGACGGTGGCTTTATTCTTGAGCCACTGCTCGATCAGCGCGCCCGCGCCATCGAAATTCCGCACCATGTCGGTGAGCGAAATGAAGTCTCCACCAGGCTGCGAGAGGATGCTGATGGGCGTTCCTTGAACCTCGATCGTGCTTCTTTTGGGTTTGCTCATGGCGGAGATGTATTTGAGGAAGATGAGGCCGAGGACGACGTGCTTGTATTCCGCCGCGTCCATGTTGTTGCGCAGCTTATCAGCGGTGAGCCAGAGCTTGGCCTCGAAGCCGATGGTGGCGGTGCTGGTGCCGTTGGGGGCTTTTTCTTTGGCGATGCGAGGCATGGTGTTTCTTCAGGGCCGATGATACGCGGGGGGCTGGCGTGCGCAAGCTTTCGCGTTCCATTGCGGGTCCGGTTGAGTCTATGCTGTGGCCAATGCACCTGAGAACCGTTTCCATTTGCGCGGTCTTGCTTTCGCTTTTCCGCGCGTCGGCCGAGGAACGGGCGATGCCGCGAGTGGAGCGGTTGCCGGGCAATCCGATCATCCGGCCCGAAATGCTCCCGGGGCGGGACGGCGAGAACATCAACGGGCCGTCGCTCATCCGGGTGCCCGAGTGGGTGAAGAATCCGCTCGGCCGCTACTACCTCTACTTCGCGCATCACGACGGCAAATACATCCGGCTCGCCTACGCTGACCGGCTGGAAGGGCCGTGGAAGATTCATGCGCCCGGCGCGCTGCATCTCACGAATGCTCCGGGCTGCCGCGGTCACATTGCGTCGCCGGACATCATCGTGGACGAGGCGAGCCGGGAGATTCGGATGTATTTCCACGGCCCGGCGCGCGCGGTGGAGGGGCAGAAAAGTTTTGTGGCGTGGTCGCCGGATGGGTTGTCGTTCAAGGCCCGCGAGGAGATTCTCGGCCTGTTCTATTTCCGGGTGTTCCGGCATGACGGCTGGTGGTACGGGATGGCCAAGGGCGGTGTGCTCCATCGTTCGAAGGACGGGCTGACCGGCTTTGTCGCGGGGCCGAATATTTTTCCCGGTGGCGAATTGCGCACGGGCAGTCTGAACGAACCCGGCCCGCGCCACGTCGCGTTGCTGCGGGAGAACGATGCGCTCTGGGTTTACTTCACCAGCATCGGCGATGCACCGGAGCGCATCCGGCGCGCGCGGCTTGCGCTCAACCCGGACTGGCGCCAGTGGAAGGTGACGGCTTCGGAAGAAGTGCTTCGCCCCGAACGCGACTGGGAAGGCGCGACCCTGCCGGTCAAGGCTTCGAAGTCAGGCGCGGTCAAGGGCCGGGAGCACGCCTTGCGCGACCCGGCGATCTTCGTGGACGCAGATGGCCGGCGTTACCTGCTCTATTCCGTCGCGGGCGAAAACGGCCTCGCCATTGCGGAGTTAAAATAAAGCCCCAATCACCACTCTCCCGTGTCAAAACTCTTTGGAAACGTCTCCAGTTTAACTCACGAAAGAATGCCTCCCTGCCCGGTTGATGTTCCTGTTGTTTCCCCAGTTGGAGGTTTGGCAGGCGGGCGGCGGCGTTTTCATCGCATACAGGCAAGAAACCCATGAGACGACCGAGTCCAATGAAAACCCTCGCGAATAATTTCCTCCCGTTTTACGTGGCGGCAGCCCTCTGCCTCCCAGCCTCTCGGGCTGCGGCGCAGGAGGACACGTTGAGCAAACCCAAGGGCCACGCACAAAACAAACAACTCGCCGCCCGCGCCTACGAAGACCACCTCAAGAAATTCGCCGGCGACACCAACATTCTCGTCCGGCCCGGCCTCATCGCCGACAGGATGAAGCGGCGCGTCGAGGTGATGGTCGAGCGGACGTCGCTCGGTGCCGACGCGCCCTGCGAGTTCACAGTCATCGACGAGACGAGCGACCACGGTTACGAGGCTCTGCTGCTTTCTTTCGCGAAGCCCAGCGATGTCCATCGCGCGCTCCAGTTCATCGGCACGGAACCCGGCGGGGCATTCGATCCCGGTTCCCACCGGCATTGGGCCAGGGGCGAGTCGTTCGTTCTGAGCGTCGTCCGGAGCAACACGCCGCCGCTGCGGCTCGAACAATTGTTGATCGACCGGCGCACCGGCCGGCCGTTGACAGAAAGGCGTTTTGTCTTCTCCGGTTCCAAGACGGTGCCGGCCCCGGCCAATCCGTTAAAAAAAATTTACGCGGCCGACGAGTTTCAGCCGAAGTCCATCGTCTCGCTTTTCAACACGCCCTTCACCGTGCTCGATGTCCCCGGCCAGATCGCAAAGGAGGAGGCATACCAGAACACCATCATCAATCCCGGACATCCGTTGCCCGAGGGCGCGCTCCTGACCCTGCTCATCGAACCGCTCGACCGGGACGGCTCGAAGCGCGTGAAAGATTTGCGGCTGCAAGTCCACGCCGGCCAAACGTCGACCGGCGACGGCCCGCTGTCCG
>CANMZY010000344.1:0-4140 GCA_947502425.1 Verrucomicrobiales bacterium | reverse complement strand
AGCGTCAAAGACCTCCTCCGCGGCGGCCTCGGCCAACCCCTCGGCGGCTGGCCCAAAGCCATCCAACGCGTCGTCCTTGGCAAAGAAAAGCCCCTCAAAGGCCGCCCCGGCGCCAACCTCCCCCCCCTCCACCTCGCCGCCGAGAAAAAATCCCTCGCCCACAAACTCAAACGCGACGTCACCGACGACGACCTCTACAGCCACCTGATGTATCCCGACGTCTTCGCCGAATTCTTCAAATTCTGCCACCAATCCGGCGACGTGAGCATCCTCCCCACCGGCGCGTTCTTCTACGGCCTCAAACCGGGCGAGGAAATGAGCGTCGAAATCGAACCCGGCAAGACGCTCTTCATCCGCCTCATCAGCAAGGGCGAAGTAGACAGAGACGGACGCCGCCCCGTCACCTTCGAATTGAACGGCGTCACCCGCGTCACCAACATTGCCGACCAGACCGCCAAGGTCATCACCAAGTCGCGCCCCAAGGCCGACCCCGCCGACCCCCTCCAATCCGCCGCGCCCATCCCCGGCATCATCACCAGCATCAACACCAACGTCGGAGCGAAAGTCACCAAGGGCGACAAACTCTTCACCATGGAAGCGATGAAGATGCAAACCACCATCTACGCCGCCACCGACGGCGTCGTCAGCGAGATCAACGTCCAAGTCGGCGAGAACGTCGAGAGCAAAGACCTCCTCGGCAAACTGCGCGCCATCTGAGCGCCCGCCCCACGGCGCGGCCTGCCCGGTGGAACGCGACTCCGTCGAGCCTGCGGGCCGGGCCTCGCCCGCAGCGCTTGAACTAACAGATGACGTGGATAAATTTCGCGGTGCCAGCCCTCCCCACGCGCTGCGACCGGGGACGGGTCGCGCTCCGCCCCGCCCTCCGGGCCGGAGGCGGGCAGCGGCGGGAAGGTTCCGGCCCGCGCCGGTCTGGCAAGACGCTGCACGAATCAGGGAATCGTGATTGACGCGGACCAACGGAAACGCAGAATCATGGAATATGATTTTCCCGAAAAAATTGCGCCGGCTGCGCCCCGGCCTTTCGCCGGTTTCCCAATCCCCGGCGCGCTCGTGGGCGGGGAGGAATCCGTTCCGAGGCGGGCGTGCTCAAGGATTGGGGCTGCTCGGGTCGGCGCTGCTGGCGGGAGCTTTGCTGGCGGCGGATGACCAGGAGCCATCGGCGGTGTCCCCGTTGCCGGCCGCGGTCGCCACCACGAACCCGGCGGCCCCCGTCACCAACGCCACCGCAGGGGTCACGTCCCCGGGCGGACGACGGACGTTTACCTGGCAGAATCTTGAACTGCCGGAATATGGGGATTACCTGAAGGCCTTGCGGGCGGCGGGCTGCCCGGAGAACCGGCTGCGCGAGCTGGTGGTCGGCGATGTCAACGAGTTGTTCGACCAGAAACGGCTGCAGGAGGCAATGGAGTTCGATGTCCAATGGTGGAAGTCGAACGCGGTGTTGCGCGTGGCGGCGGAAATCGAGGCGGAACAACAACTCGGCCGCGAGACGCTGCGGGCGGAGTTGCTCGCCCGCCATCTGGGCGCCAACCAGACGAATAAGTTCAAGCTGCTGCCGCTGGTGTCCGGCCTCCGGCACGCGCTGACCGGCCCCGTGCTGGGCGTGTTCCCGTTGGAGAAGCACAGCCGGGTGATCGAGATCACGCTGGAATTGCCCAAGCGGCTGAGGGCCTACCAGGCGGCCTGCCAGGCCGAGGGCCGGCCGCGCGATCCGGTCGAGGAGGTCAAGATGCGCGAGGAGATGCGCAGCCAGCTCCGGCAGGTGTTGACGCCGGGCGAGCTGGAGGAATATCTGGTCCGCACCAGCGCGACCGCGGCCACGTTGCGGCAGGATTTGCGCGCCTTCAACCCCAGCGAGGAGGAGTTCAAGAAAGTTTTTCGCGTGCTGGATCCGCTCAAGGTCCGGATGCAACTGGAGTATGGCCAGGAGCGGGCGTTGAGTCTCCGGCAGCGCGATGAATTTCAAAAAGATTGCGACCAAGTCGTTCAGGAGGTGCTGCCACCCGAACGGTTCAAGCTCTATCTGGTGAGCCGCGATCCGTCCTACCAGCAGGCCGTGAGACAGGCCGCGAACTACAAGCTCGATGAGAAAGCCATCTGGCGGCTCTACGAAGCTTATCGTGAGCAGGCGGCCAAGCGCGACAAAATCATGGAGGACAAAAATCTCACGCCGGAAGAAAGGGAGCAGGCTCTGCGATCCAGCGCGCAGGACGCCCAAAATCTCCTCACTGATCTGATCACGGCACAGCAGGCCGTGAAACAGGTTCCGTAGCGGCGGGCGTCCCCCCGGCCGTGGAGCCGGTGCGGAACTGACGCGGAGAACGCAGCGCGGCGCGAGAGTTCTTCCCGTCGGTTCGATCACGGAACGGCGGGTGATCAGCAACACGGCTCCGCCCAGCGCATCTCCGCGCCTCCGCGATGATCCGCGCAATGTCCAGCCGCCAGGTCCGAGGAGCGGTGGACGGAATTTCTGCAAAGCGTGATTGAAGTTCTCCGGCGATGCGAAACAATGCTCCGGTGAATCCAAACTCAAAGCAAATCTGCCTGTACCGCAGGGCCGCAAAAGCCAGTCTCCCTTCAGCCCGACATTTTCACTCCGCTCCCCTGCCCGCCCGGAGCCGGCTCCGATCCATGAAATTTTTTCCCCTCCTCGCCGTCCTGCTCGCGCTGGGCACGACACCATCCCTGCGCGCCGACACCTCCGTGGTCTTCAACGAGATCATGTACCACCCCGCGACCAACGAGACGCTGTTCGAGTGGGTCGAACTGCGCAACCAGATGGCCGTGGACGTGGACCTCTCCGGCTGGTCGATCACCGGCGGGAGCGCCTTCACCTTTGCCTCAAACACCATCGTGCGCGGGGGCGGATTCGTGCTCGTCGCCGCGTCGCCCGCGACCCTGACGGCGCTGACGGGAATCAGCACAAATGTCTTCGGCCCGTTCACCGGGACCAACCGGCTCGGCAACAACGGCGAAACCTTGCGCCTCCGCAACAACAGCGGACGCGTGGTAGATGAAGTGAAATACGGCACCGAAGGCGACTGGCCGGTCGCACCCGACGGCTCGGGCGTGTCGCTGGCCAAGCGCGATCCAGATTCCGCCAGCGGGCCGGCGGCGAACTGGACGTGGAGCGCGCAGGTCGGCGGCACCCCGGGCCGGACCAACTTTCCCGCCGTCCCGCCGCGCGGCCTCGTCTTCAATGAATTGTCCGTCTCGACCAACGCCGGGTTCTGGCTGGAGCTGGTCAACTCCGGGACGAACAGCCAGTCACTGAACGGCTGCGTCATCGTGCATGACGGCGCGACGAACCATGAATACGTTTTCCCCGCCGGCCCGGCGCTGGCCGTCGGCGCCTTTCTCGCGGTTTCCAACACGACGCTCGGTTTCCATCCAGAATCCGGCGACAAACTTTATCTGCTCTCACCGTCACGCAGCAACGTGCTCGACGCCGTGGTGGTGAAGAAGGCGGCGCGCGGCCGTTGGCCCGATGGCACCGGGCCGTATCTGTTTCCAAACGTCGGCACGCCCGGCGCGTCGAACAGCTTCGCGCTCCGCAGTGAGATCGTGATCAACGAAATCATGTACAACCACCGCGACGTGCCCGGCACGAATGGCCTGCCGCCCGCCGCCTCGAAAGAATCATGGCTCGAACTTTACAACCGGAGCACTTACTCCGTGGATCTCGCCGACTGGGAACTCGACGACGGCATCACCTATCGTTTCGCCAGCCAGACGCTCGCGCCCGGCGGCTATCTCGTCGTGGCCAAGGACTCGGCTTACCTGCGCTCCCTTTATCCGGCCATCACCATCGTGGGGGATTTCAGCAAGAACCTTTCCGGCCGCGGCGACACCATCATCCTGCGCGATCCCGTCGGCAATCCGGCCGACCAGGTTCGTTACTTCGACAGCGGACGCTGGCCCGCCTTCGCCAGCGGCGGCGGCTCCAGCCTCGAACTGCGCGACCCCAGCGCCGACAACTCGAAGGCCGAAGCCTGGGCGGCAAGCAACGAGGCGGGCAAAGCTTCCTGGCAGACTTACACCTACAGCATGACCGCCAGCGCGAGCGTGACCTCCGGCCCGGATGGGCAATGGCGCGACTTCGTTCTCGGCCTGCTCGGC
>CANMZY010000343.1:0-4175 GCA_947502425.1 Verrucomicrobiales bacterium | reverse complement strand
CCCTGCTCGCCGGCATGGAAAAATATCTGAAGCCGATTCCCGGCGTGCTGCACTTTCACGCGGGCAAAATGGTCCCGAGCCATCGCCCGGTGGTGGAGCAGTCCTATCAGGTCGCGCTGAACCTAGTCTTTCCGGACAAGCAGACACAGGACGATTACCAGGTGCATCCGCTGCACGTGGATTTCGTGGAAAAATGCTTCAAGCCGAACTGCGTGAAGGCGGTCGTGTACGACTTTGCGTAAACGACGACCGGTCAATCCGGCCCGCGCCATCGCAGCTCAGTTTCGGCTCGCCGGGGCGTCGCGTCATTCGCGGACGAACTGGGCCAACTTGCCAATCGAGTAGGTCTTGGGCAGGAGGTTGCGCCATTCGAGCAGGGGTGCGTCCTTGCCCGCCATGCCCGGACTGTAGCTGCTGGTGTGGATGACGCGCAAGCGGGGGCATTGGCTGAGGAGTCGTTCCGCCAGTTCGCCGCCCATGATGCCGCCGGGCATCACCATGTCGGGTGACGAGCAGATCGATGGGGCGGTCGGCCTGGTCCCAGACCTCGAGGGCGCGCTGGCCGGACTCGGCCTCGAGCACGGTGTAGCCCTGAATCCGGAGGACCTAGGCGACCATCGGCTCGAGATCACTGCCGAACGGGTTGTCGCCCAGCACGCCGATGATGAACGGAACCTTGCCATCCTCGAACGCTTTCGGCGGCCACTCGATGAACTTGGCGAAGTTGTAAAGATAGGCGCCTTTCAGCTGGTACTCGGACGGCGGAGCCTGGGCGTGCCCTCGGGCGGCCGCGAGCAGCAGCCCCAAACTCAGGACGAAGCAGGTGATTTGGTACGCACGCATGAACGGTCAAAAACGATGGCGAGGTTTCGCATCCCATCTTGGATGCTTGCTTTCATTTCCCGACTCTGCCGGGAGAGCAAGCCAAACTTCTGGCAGGACTCCTGCTAATCACGGGGGAGTTGCCGGGAAGATCGTCCGCCGCGAGGAGCAAAACGGCTGGCCATCCCAGTGCGAATTTCCATTCTTTCGCCTCGCTTCGCTCGCAAATGGTCTCGACGGAGTCTCGCCCCTCCATGATGGAGATTTGCTTCACCGGGGGCCGGAGCACATTTCGCGGTCAGATGACTTCCACGACCAGCGGCGGCGGCGCGAACGGCTCCGGCGAAAGGTCAAACGCAGCGGCGAGCCGTTGCCCGGCGGCATCGGCCTCCTCGCGGCTGCGCGCATGGATGCGGCAAAGTGTGCTGCCCGAGGCGACGACCTCACCCGGCTTGGCGATTTGATCCACGCCGACATCGAGATCAATCACCGTGTCCTTCGTCAACCGCCCGCCGCCGAGATCGCGCACCACTTCGCCGATAGTCCGTGCGTCACAGCGCGAAACAAATCCGGCACGGTCACCGGTGGTCAGTTCCAACACCACCGGCGCGGTGTGGTCGAGCGCGAGTTTCTTTTGGAACGCAGCGAGATCGGCTCCTTGCGCGATGAGCAATTCTTCCCACTTGCGGCGCGGAGCACCGGACGCAAGACACTCGAGCGCCTGCTGGCGGGCGGCGGCGAGGTCGGGAGATTTTTTTGTCTCAAGGAGTAGATGCGCGGCGCATTCCACGACGAGCGTTTCCAGGTCGGCCGGGCCGCGATTATCAAGGCAGGTGACGGCCTCACGCACTTCGAGCCAGTTGCCCACGGTGCGGCCCAGCGGCGTGTTCATGTCCGTGAGCAGCGCGCGCGTGTTCACGCCGCACTCACGCGCGAGCGACGTGATGGAAGACGCGAGTTCGCGGGCCTGTTCGCGGGTCTGCATGAACGCCGCGCCGCCGAATTTCACGTCCATCACCAGCGCGTCGAGATTCTCAACGAGCTTCTTTGAAAGGATGCTCGCGGTGATGAGCGGGATGCTCGGCACGGTGCCGGTCACGTCGCGCAGCGCGTAGAGCGCACGGTCGGCGGGAACCATCGTCGCGGTCTGCCCGGCCAGCGCGACGCCGATCTGCTGGACCTGCGCGACGATGTGGTCGGGCGCGATCTGCGTGGTGAAGCCGGGAATGGATTCGAGCTTGTCGAGCGTGCCGCCGGTGATGCCGAGGCCGCGCCCGGAAATCATCGGCACGCGGCAGCCGAGGCACGCGAGCAGCGGCGCGAGCGGCAGCGAAACCTTGTCGCCGACGCCGCCGGTGGAATGTTTGTCGACGAGCGGGCGCGGGTCGGCGGGAAATTTCAACACCTCGCCGGAATCGCGCATGGCCAGCGTGAGCGCGCGGGTCTCGCCGGCATCCAGCCCGCGAAAGAAAATGGCCATGAGCAGCGCGGCCATCTGGTAGTCGGGGATTTTCTGGTCCGTGAACTGACGGACGGCGTCGGCCAGGTCGCCCGGGGAAATGTTCCGCCCGTCGCGCTTGGCTTCGATGAGGGAAAGAAAGTTCATCGATGATCCAGATGCGATGCGGCCGGTACCGCGCACTTTTACCCGACAAACTTCCGCGCCACGACACTGGCGTTGTGCCCGCCGAAGCCGAAGGAGTTGTTCACGATGGTGTCGATCTTCATTTCGCGCGCGATGTGCGGCACGTAGTCGAGATCGCAGAGCGGATCGGGGTTGTCGAGATTGATGGTCGGCGGGGCGGTCTGCGTTTGAATCGCCTTGGCGCAGATGGCCATTTCCACCGCGCCGGCCGCGCCGAGCATATGGGCAGTCGCGCCTTTCGTGGAGCTGACGGCGAGTTTTTTCGCGTGCTCGCCAAAGACGCTCTTGATGGCCTGCGTTTCGCAGACGTCGCCCTGCGGCGTGGAAGTGCCGTGGGCGTTGATGTAGGAAATGTCGGTGGGATTCAGGCGCGCGTTGCGGAGCGCCATCTTCATGCAGCGAGCCGCGCCTTCGCCTTCGGGCGAAGGGGCGGTCATGTGATTGGCGTCGGCGGTGTTGCCGTAGCCGAGGAGTTCACAATAAATTTTCGCGCCGCGCGCCTTCGCGTGTTCGAGTTCTTCGAGCACGACGACGCCCGCGCCTTCGCCCATGACGAAGCCGTCGCGGGCCACGTCGAAAGGGCGCGAGGATTTTTTCGGCTCGTCGTTGCGGGTGCTCATCGCCTTCATCGCGCAGAAGCCGCCAATGCCGAGGGGGACGATGGTGGCCTCGCTGCCGCCGGCGAACATCGCCACGGCGTCGCCCATCTTGATGGTGCGCCAGGCCTCGCCGATGGCGTGGGTGGCGGTGGCGCAGGCGGAGCAGGTGGCGACATTCGGCCCGCGCAATTTGTAGAACATCGAGAACAGGCCGGACGCCATGTTCAGAATGAGCATCGGGATGACGAAGGGCGAGAGGCGGCCCGGCCCCTTGGTCATGAGGACGGTGTGGGATTCCTCGGTGGTGTGCAGTCCGCCGATGCCGGAGCCGAGGAAGACGCCGACTTCGTCGCGGTTCACCTTCTCCAACTCCAGGCCCGAATCGACGAGCGCCTGATGCGCGGCATAGACGCCGAACTGCGAGAAGCGGTCGGCGCGGCGGGCGTCTTTCGGAGTGGGAAACGAGCTGCCCGGCTCGAAGTTTTTCACTTCACCGGCGATCTGCGTGTCGAACGCGGAGGGGTCGAACTGGGTGATCTTGTCGATGCCACACTGGCCGGCCACGAGGCTGGCCCAGGTCTGGTCGGTGGTCAGGCCGAGGGGCGAGACGACTCCGAGACCGGTGACGACGACTCTGCGTTCTGAATAATTGCCCGGCATAAAATCAAAGGGGGCAGCCAGGCTGAACCAGCCGGGGCTGCCCCGAAAAAAGCCTCAGGCGGTCACTTCTGCCGCGAGTCTTCGATGTATTTGATGACATCGCCGACGCTCTGCAGTTTCTCGGCCTCCTCGTCGGGAATCTCGTTGCCAAATTCCTCCTCGAGCGCCATGACCAGTTCGACGGTGTCGAGCGAGTCGGCCCCCAGATCCTCGATGAACTTGGCGTCCGGGGTGACCTGGTCCGCGTTCACGCCGAGTTGTTCGACGATAATTTCTTTGACCCGTTGTTCTGTAGTTTTATCAGCCATGAGTTGCTCCGTTCTGTTTTTTTGTCCGTCTATGCCACTTTCCGAAAAGGCGTCAAGCCTCGAATGGCGAAAATCATGTTCAATTGTTCAGCCGCGCCGCATTTCAATGTTTCATCCGGCGCGAATCGCGATTTGATCTAG
>CANMZY010000342.1:0-4181 GCA_947502425.1 Verrucomicrobiales bacterium | reverse complement strand
GGGTGGTGGCGATTGCCGCGGGAGAGTATCACACCGTGGCGTTGAAGTTGCCCGAGTGAGTCGCAGCCGCTGCGCTGCCTCAGCGACGCACCAGTTCTACCCGCTGAAAAGCCAGCAGGGCTGTCGCCCGGAGGCGAGCGCCACGTATTGCGTCATTGGGTCGGGTTGGGTGCCACCCGGAACTTCCTCGAATCCGTTCCCGAAGTCGCCGCCAAGCTGAAGGAAGCCCACACGAAGGCCGCGTCGCGTGAGCGCGAACTCCTCCTCTCCTACTTCGACTTCCTGCCCGCCGCGTTCCTAGCCCACGGCCGCCGGCTCCGTCTTTACGTGGACTACCACAGCCTCTTTTTTACCCACGATCCCGCCGCGCTCACCCAGCTCGGTTGGGCGCTCAAGTTCTACGACATCAGCTTCCAGTATGCCCCCACGCCCCAGGCCAAAGGCAAAATCGAACGCGCCCACCAATACTGGCAGGGCCGGCTCCCCGCCTACTTCGCCAGTGAAAAGATCACCGAAATCGCCGCCGCCAATCCCGAGATCGCCGCCCTGCGGGCGCATCACAACGCCCAGGAAATCCATCGCGAACTGCGGCAGACCCCGCAACGGGCCTGGAACCAGGCCAAGAAAGACAACCGCTCCGTCCTGCGGCCCACCCCCGTTGCCTGTGGTGGGATTATGTGTGGAGTGTGCGCACTCTCATCAAGGTCGGCAGCGATGGGCGCGTCTCCATCGGCACGCAACGCCTGCGCATCGGAAAACCTCCCGAGACCAAAGTAGTGCTTTGCCTCCACCCGAACGGCCACCACTCCGTGCTGGCCGCCCCGCCCGACCCCACGCAAAAACCCTTGCTGCTTTTCACCAATCGGCCCAAATGAACTTTCCTATTTTGAAAACTACGCGACACAGGCGGCGACAACTGATTGCACCCCGCCGCCGGTTCGTTTAGTTTCGCGCCATGTCGTTTTTGATCCGCTGGTTCATGCTGGTCGCGCTCGGGCTGGGCGCGGGCGGCTGCCTGCCTTCCTCCGAAGGCCAGGCGGACGAGCAGAAGGACCCGTATTTCCAGACCGGCAAGAGCCGCGCGATGGACCGCGATTTCAAGGGGGCCATCGAATCTTTTGAAAAGGCGCTCGAAGCCAATCCCCGCTCCGCCCTCGCGCACTTCGAACTGGGCCTACTTTACGAGCAGCAGGAAAATGACTACGCCGCCGCGCTCTATCACTACGACCGCTGCTTCAAGCTCCGCCCCGACGAGCATCCCGCCGACAACGCGCGCGGCCGCATCGAAATTTGTAAACGCGAGCTGGCCAAGTCCGTCGCGCAAGCCCCCTCCATGGACAAGATACAGCAACTGCTCGACAAGCTCACCGTGGAAAACCAGCAGTTGCGGCAGACCCTGGAACAGTTGCAGGCCGCCGGCGCCCGCGTCCCCGGCCCGACCAGTCCGGTGGTGATCGTCCGTCCGGGAAATTCCAGCCTGACCAATCCGCCCAATCGCAATCCGCTCCCGCTGTCGAACCATCCCGGCCACGGCGGCATCACGCCGCTCCCGCCGGCGGCGCGGACGCACAAGGTGGCGCCCGGCGAGACGCTCGCCGCGATCGCCCGGCGGCACAGCGTCAAGCTCACCGCGCTCCAGGCGGCGAACCCGGGCCTGAATCCGCTCCGGCTCCGGCCGGGCCAGTCGATCAATCTTCCCCCCTGACTGCCATGTGGTCCCGCCTCGCCTTTTGGTTGATCGCGATCTTCTGGCTGACGATGGGCGTGCTCCTCTGGCGCGCGGAATTCGGCGGCGACGCGGCGCGGGGGGCGGCGGTGCCCGTCAACATGGTCTGGCAGAAAATTCTCACCGCGCCCGACAATTCCTCGCTCGAAATCCGCCAGGGCACCAACCGCATCGGACTCTGCCGGTGGTCGGCCAACCTGGGCCAGGAGCAGGCCACCGGCGCGCGGTTCATCGAGGACCAGCCCGAAGGCATGGTGAAAACTCTCTCCAGCTACACGCTCGATCTGGACGGCAATTTCACGCAGGCCGAACTGGGCGGACGCGTGCGTTTCGGCTGCGCCCTCGTCCTCGCCACCAACCACGCCTGGCAGGAATTCCATCTGCGCCTGAACCTCCGCCCGGACGCCTACGCGGTGCATGCGCGCGCGGCCACGGAAAAAATCCAGCTCCTGATCGACGACGAGAACGGTCATTCCGACACCAGCTACACGTTCGCCGAGCTGCGGAACCCGCAGAAACTGCTGCGCGAAATCGGCGGGCCGCTGCTGCCCGCCACCGTCGCGGCGCTGGGCGTGCCGATCTCCACCAACCAGCTTTCCGGCCTGTCCGCCGCGCTCCAGTGGGAGGCGCGGCAGGACTGGCTGCAACTGGGCCGCACCCGCCTGCGCGCCTACCGCCTGCGCGGTCATCTGCTCGACCGCTTCGAGGTGGTTGTTTATGTCAGCCCGGTCGGGGAGATATTGCGCGTGGAACTGCCCGGAAAAATTCTCCTCGTCAACGAAGCCGTCGGCAATCTTCGGTCGTCCCGAAATGATTGAGCTTATCCATCTGGTCAAACGCTTCGGTGATCTGACCGCCGTCAACGATCTCAGCCTGACCGTCAATCGCGGTGAATTCTTCGCAGTGCTCGGCCCCAACGCCGCCGGCAAGACGACCACGCTCCGCATCCTCGCCGGCCTGCTCAAGCCCACCTCCGGCACGGCGCGCGTGGCCGGGTTCGACGTGCAGGCGCAGCCGCTCGAGATGCGCCGCCGCCTCGCCTACGTGCCGGACTTTCCGTTCCTCTACGACAAGCTCACGCCCTGGGAATTTTTCCGTTTCATCGGCCAGCTTTTCCGCATGGATGCGGCGCGCATCCAGTCGAACGCGGCGGCGCTCATCGCGCGGTTTAATCTGGAGGACTACGTGGACAAGCCGATTGAAGGGCTGTCCCACGGCACGCGCCAGCGCGTGGCGATTGTCTCCGCGCTGCTGCACGATCCGGAGGTGTTCATCATCGACGAGCCGATGGTGGGCCTTGATCCGCACCATGCCCGCGTGGTGAAAGACGTGTTGAAGGAACGCTCGCTGGCCGGGATGACGGTTTTTCTTTCGACGCATCAACTGAGCGTGGCCGAGGAAATGGCCGACCGCATCGGGATCATTCATCAGGGCCGGCTCGTGGCCGTGGGGACGCGGGAAGAACTGCGGCAGCAGAGCGGCGCGACCGGCCCGCTGGAGCAGACCTTCCTCGCGCTCACCGCGCAGGAGGCGAACCTCGTCGAGGAAAAGACGGCGATCACACCGGCAGGGTCACGCTGATCGTGGTGCCTGCGCCGGGTTTGGACTTGATCCGCACTTTACCGCGATGAGTTTCGACGACGCGGCTGACGATGGCGAGGCCGAGGCCGGTCCCTTTTTTCTTGGTCGTGCTCAACAGTGAACTGAAGGCCCGCCGGCACATTTCCTCGCTCATGCCCGCGCCCGTGTCCTTGAATTCCACCGCGACATGGGTCGGCGCGTCCGCCCCGCGTGGGAGACGCAGCGCCCGCGTGGTGATGGTGAGCCGCCCGCCTTCCGGCATCGACTCGACCGCGTTCAAGGTCAGATTGAGAAACGCCTGCTCCAGTTGCGCCGCGTCGGCCGGGACCAGCGGCAGATCACCGTCGGTCCGGCGGAGCAGTTCGATGTCATGATTGCGCAGCTTGTGGCGGATGAGCAGGCCAAGGTCGTCGAGCAACTCGTTCAGATCCACCTGCGTGAACTGCGGTTCGGCACGGCGGGCGAAGTCGAGAATCTGCTCCACGATCTTGTTCAGGTGGTCCATCTTCTCGCCCATGATGCGCGCGTCCTTGGCGCGCGGGTCGCCCTCGGCGTACTTCAGGTCCAGCGAGTGGTAGAGCATTTTCATCACGGTCAGCGGATTGCGGATTTCATGCGCGACCTCGGCCGCGAGCAGGCCGAGCGCGGAAAGTTTTTCGTTCTGCCGCAACTGCTCCTCGACATCGACGACGCGCTCGTAGAGCCGCGCCTTCTCGATGGCGATGGCCGACAACTGGGCGAGCGCGGAGAGGATGCGGATCTCCTCGTTGGAAAAACTGTGCGGCTCGCCCATGTAAACATTGAGCGCGCCGATGGCCTGGCCGCTGAAAGTCAGCGGCACGCTGAGCAGGGAGACCAGCCCTTCACGCCGCGC
>CANMZY010000341.1:0-4186 GCA_947502425.1 Verrucomicrobiales bacterium | reverse complement strand
ATTCTGCTCGTCGATGACGATCAGGATTTTCTGAACATTTATTTTGAGACCCTCAAGCGCGTGCCGGATTCTCCGGAAATTTTCTCGGCCGCGCCCGGCGCCCGCGCCCTGGCCATGCTCGAATCCTAGGCTTTCAACCTGCTCATCGTGGATCTGAACATGCCGAAAATGGACGGCCTGCAGGTGCTGGCCATCGCCCGCCGCAAGTATCCGCAGTTGCGCCTGATGGTGCTGACCGGGGTGCGTGACGAGCAGTTTCGCTCGCGCGCCTCCGGCATGGGGTGGACTAGTTCTGGCAGAAGCCCGACTCGGTGAAGGAGGTCGGGATGTTTCTGGAAGCGGTGGACTCGCTGCTGCAACGCGAGTCGAGCGGCGGCTTTCGCGGGGTGCAGAGCAAAAGCCTGATGGACATCATCCAGTTGGAATGTCTTTCCCAAAGCTCCAACGTCCTGCGCATCACCAACGGGGTGCTGGAGGCCCGCGTCTGGATTCAGGGCGGACTGGTCATCGACGCCGAGGCGCAGGACTTGACGGGCGAGGCCGCGTTCCAGCGGATTCTGCGCTGGAAAACCGGCAGCTTTGAACTGCTCCCCCCCGATCCGGCGCGCGCCCGGACCATTTTCACCTCCTATCAAGGCCTGCTCCTCGAATCGGCGCAGGCCTTCGACGAGTCGGGCGGGAACACGAGCTTTTTCGCCTCTCTGTCCATGACCCAGTCCCAGTCCAAGTCCTCGGCCTCGCCGCTGGCGGGGTTGGCCCGTTTCGAGGGCGTCCAGTTCGTCCTGACCGTGGGGCCGGAGCCGAAAAACAAACTGGTCTCCTGGGGGATGGAAAGTCCGGAGTCGGTTTCCACCTGGATGCAAAAATCGCTGGAAAGCTTTCGCGCGCTCGGCGACCGCCTGCATGTCGGGCAGTTGCAGCAGGTCACCGGGATGAGTTCGCAAAATCACGTCGCGCTCGCCTCGTGTCCCAAGGGCGAGCTGTGTGTCGGGTTCCGCCCGGCGCTGCTCTCGGAGGACGTGCGGGAATCCATGAAAACAATCCTGGCAAAATGGGCTTCCGGAATTTATTTTTCAAATTCTCCAAGCTGCGGCTGACGCGGCTGCCCTCGGGCAGCTTCACGATGGACCGCCAGGGCCGCGTGATTTCGACCACTCTGCCGCAGTTCCTTCCCGCGTCGCACATGTAGAAGTTGGGGCGGCAGGTGCTGGCCTTTTTTCGGGCGGCGGAGACGGCGCGGATGTCGCTGTCCGAGATGGTGGTCTATTACTCGGCCATGAAGCTCACCGCCGGTGAATTGCGCGGCGAGGCCATCGTCTTCGTCACGCCGCAAACCCTGACCTCAAACTGGCCCGTTGTTTATGCGCAACAAAACTCTCGAAAAAATTATCGTGCGGATAAAAAATTAGGTGGAGTGCTGGAAGTAGTTCAACCACTACATAAGCCTAGCGCGCTTCAAAAAAGTTCAACCTCAACGACGAAAGTCAGCTTCTGGAAATCAAAAGCGTGCTCACCCAGGGGCTGGAGCTGCTCCTCTCCTCGGTCGATTGCGGCATGATCACCCGCACAGAGGTGCGCTCGCTCATTTCCACCGCGCCGTCCATCCGCTTTCTGAGCGAGTCGAACGACGCCGGGCCGCGCACCACGGAAACCCAATGGCGCAAGCTCTTCATCTGCTTCCAGTCGTTTCTTGGCTAGTTGGAGGTCAAACAAAAGGAGCTGGAAGGCCAGTCGCTTTGGGCGTCCTTCGCCGGCGGGAGAAAATAAATCAGCCCGGCTTGCGCGCCGTGAGGATGCTCCGCGCCGCCGCCGTCGGGGTAAAATGGAATTCCACGAACCCGGCCTCCCGCAAATACTCCTCCATTTCCGCCGTCGAGTAGCAGCGCCCTTCCGTCGAGTGCATCAGCAGCACCGAATACTCCGCGACATGCAGTGGGCCGGTCTTGTCCGCGTTGAGATGCGCGTCATGCAGCACGAGCAGGCCGCCGGGCGGCAGCGCCTGGAATGACTTGGCGAGGATTTGTTTCACCACCGGCTCATCCCAGTCGTGCAGCACGTTCGAGATGAGGTGCACGTCGCTCTCCGCCGGCAGCGGTGCGGCCAGCATGTCGCCGGCGACCACCGAGACTTTTTCCGTGCAGCCGCGCCGGGCGATGGCCCCGGCGGCGATCTTGTCCACGGGCGGTTTCTCCAGCACCGTCGCACGCAGATGCGGATGATGCGCCACGAACGAGCAGGCGTAGATGCCCGACCCGCCTGCGATGTCGAGCAGATGCCGGTGCTTTTTCAAATCCACTATTTTCGCCGCGGCCTGCGCGAGAAAAACTCCCCGGCAGTCCATCGCCGCCGTGAACGACGTGGCAAACTCCTCCGTCTCCATCGCCTGATGCCAGTCCTTCTCGTTCTTCTGGCTGCCCCAGTTCGCCGGCTTCCCGGTGCGCAGCACTTTCAGCAAATCCACCACCACCGGCCGGTCCTTCAGCGAGGCGTAATACGGGCCGAGAAACCACGGCGAACTTTTCACCAGATGCTCGCGCGCCGCCGGGGTGTTGTGGAAGAACCCGTCTTGCTGCGCGACCAGGCCCATCGCCGTGAAGAGTGTCAGCATCACGTCCGTTGGGCGCGGCGTGGTTTCGAACTGCCGGCGGACTGCCGCCGCGTCGGACGGGTTCACCTCGAGCCAGGTGAAAAAATCCAGACAGCAGACTGCCGCGATCAGCATGTCCACCGCGTACAGCCCGTCGCGCGGGCGGTAGATGAACGTCGGGTCGGTCTGCGGGGCGAGCGTGAGATCGTGTGATTGCATCGGCGGAGCGTGGCAAGTGCGCCGGGAAATTAGAAGCCCGATTCCCGGCGGCCTGTTTGACACGCCGGCGTCCTATCTCCAGCAGAATGCGAGGATCAAAATCCCAAGTCCGATCCGGTACCAACCGAACACAGTGAAGGTGTGGGACTGCACGTAGCGCAGCAGCCATTTCACCGCGAGGAACGCCATCACCGCGGCCACCAAGGTCGCCAGCAGCGTCAGACCCCAGTTCTCGCCCGCCAGCTCGTGGTGTTTCCAGGCCTTGAAAAGCTTGTAGCCGCCGGCGGCCAGCAGCGTCGGCACGCCGAGCAGGAAGGAAAATTCGGTCGCCGCCGGCCGCGTCACCCCGAGCGCGAGCGCGAAGAGAATTGTGGTCCCGGAGCGCGAACTTCCGGAGTAGGTGGCCGCGATGATTTGCGCGACCCCCACCACGATGACAGCGGCCCAGGAGATTTCGTTTCTTCCCGGTTTGTTCCGCAACCATCCTTCGATGACAAGAAAGAGGATGCCACCGAGCAAGGTGGCGATCGCGACGCGCACGGCCCAGGCGTTTTCCGCCACGTCCTCCTTGCGGATTTTCAGCCCGAATTTTTCCGCCGCGAGGACGCCGACGACGGTGAGCGCGAACGCCACCGCCAGTTTGGCCAGGTAGTCGCGGGTCTCCGGCGACTTCCATTCCTGGAGCAGCCCGCGCACGCGCTTCTGGAAAACCACCAGCACCGCCAGCACCGCGCCGCACTGCACCACGATGTCAAAGAGTTCGCTCTGCGGCTTGAGCCAGCGCTCGGCCAGTTGCAAATGGCCGGTGGACGAGACCGGGAGAAACTCGGTCACGCCTTCGATGATTCCTAAAATGATGACCGCAATCCAGTCGGGCATCCGCCCGTTAGAAGTCATTCCGAGTTTTAAGACAAGCGGCAAATGGGGAAGCGTGGCCTGGGAAACTCGCTGATCCGGGGCGTTTCTAATCCGGCCACTCGTCGAATGGCCGGTTAAGATTGGCTCATTTAACGCCTTCAAATCCGGCGATATATTGAGCCAACAGCAGACTATGAAATCGGGCACTCAGTATAACTCAATCACGACCGGCAGCGCGCGGGGAATGGGTGGAAATTTCACGCCCCGACTTTTGAACGGCGCAGTGGACTGGGCCGAACCACGAAACGACCACGCTCCCACGCTCGTGGAATCGGTTGCCATCTCGCCGCCGGCCCGCTACCGTTTCATCCTCCGCCCACGTGCACCGTGCGATTACCGCCACGCCTGGCATTACTCCCCGGCTGGGGGGGGGATCGCCGGAGACTCGCCCCGAGTGGCGGGGCGAGCGACGGATGAAAGTTTGATTGAAAATGAAAATGACACGGATCAAAACAACCGGAC
>CANMZY010000340.1:0-4202 GCA_947502425.1 Verrucomicrobiales bacterium | reverse complement strand
TGGGAGGCGTTCAAGGACCGCGCGACGGACATCCATTTCGAGCCGGCGGAGGACGAGCTGCGCATCCGTTACCGCATCGACGGCATTCTGCACCAGACGCCGATGCCGCCGCAGTTGAAGCGTTATCAGGCCGCGATCATTTCCCGCATCAAGGTCATGTCGGGCATGAACATTTCCGAGAAGCGCCTGCCGCAGGACGGCCGCATCAACGTCCGCATCAAGGGCGAGGAAATCGACATCCGCGTCTCGACCGTGCCGACCGTCTATGGCGAAAGCGTCTCGCTGCGTCTGCTCACGCGCGGGAAAATTTTCCTGAGCCTCGACAAGCTCGGCTTCGCGCCGTTGGAGGAGGAGGCCATCCGCGAGATCATCTACAAGCCGCACGGCATCTTCCTCGTCACCGGCCCGACGGGTTCCGGCAAATCCACCTCGCTCTACGCCTTCCTCAGTTCGATCAACTCGGTGCAGAAGCGCATCATCACCATCGAGGAGCCGGTCGAGTACGAGCTGAAGGGCATCAATCAAATCGCCGTCCGCGCGGACATCGGGCTGACCTTCGCGATGGGCCTGCGCCACATATTGCGGCAGGACCCAAACGTGATCATGGTCGGCGAAATCCGCGACCTCGAGACGGCCGAGATCGCCATCCGCGCCTCGCTCACCGGGCATCTGGTCTTCTCCACGCTGCACACGAACGACGCGCCGAGCGCGTTCACGCGGCTCATCGACATGGGCATCGAGCCGTTCCTCGTCGCCTCCTCCGTCGAGGCGGTCATGGCGCAGCGCCTCGTCCGGACGATTTGCCAACATTGCAAGACGGAGCAAAAGGTGGAGCCGGCCTATCTGCGGCAGGTCAATTTTCCCGAGGCCGAAATCCCGACGGCGAAGTTCTGGAAGGGCGTGGGCTGCGAGGAATGCCGCCAGCTCGGCTACCAGGGCCGCAAGGGCATTTATGAAATGCTCATCGTGACCGAGGCGATCCGCCCGATGATCATGGGCCGCGCCAACTCCTCGACCATCGCGCAAAAGGCCATTGAACACGGCATGAGGACGCTGCGCATGGACGGCTGGAACAAGGTGCGCGCGGGCGAGACCACGCTCGAGGAAGTGCTGCGCGTCACCCAGACCGAGGAGCATCTGAACCTGGTGGACGACAGCCGCACCGAAATTTGGACAAGGAAATAAGATGGCACGCTGGCATTCCTGCAACGTCTTCCAGACCGGAAAAGATTCCCGGCAGCTCTGGCAGTTCACCGTCAGCGGCGGCCATTTCAACCTCGCCCGCGAGGAGAAAAAACTCCTGGCCGAGCCGCTCCCCGCCAAGCTCATCAGCAAGGACTGGCACACGCTCCTCCAGAAGAAGCTGAACGTCGCCTGGCTGCCGGCCGACAAGATTTTCCTGCGCGTGGTGCAACTGCCCGCCAGCGACTTTGCCGAGATGCAGTCGATGCTCGAACTCCAGTTGGAGAAAATCTCCCCCCTGCCCGTCGCGCAGATCGTCTGGAGCTTCGAGCTGCTGGCGAAAAAACCGGGTGGCCTGCTGACCGCGGTCGTCATCATCGTGGCGCGCTCGCTGGTCGAGGAGTTTCTCGGCCAGCTCGAGGCGCAGGGCTACTACGCCGACCAGCTCGAAGTGCCGCTCATCGACCAACTGCTCGCCACCAAGGTCGAGGACGACGGCGTCTGGATTTATCCGGGCGCCGGCGCCGAGGAACAGTCCTGCCTCATCGCCTGGTGGCAGGGCGGCGTTCTCCGCAACCTCAGCCTGCTCCACCTGCCCAAGGAAAATCGCGTGGCCTTCATCCGCGACCAACTCGCGCAGATGGCCTGGGCCGGCGAACTGGAAGGCTGGCTGGCCGGCGCGGCCCGGCAGCATCTCGTGGCCGACGCGACCGTGGCTGCGGAGTGGGAGGCCGGCCTCCGGGAAAATTCCGACGCCCCTGTGCTCGTCTCCGCGCCCCTGCCGCCCGCCCAACTGGCCGCCCTCACCGCCCGCCGCGCCGCGCAGGCCGCGCCCCGGCTCCCGCTGGTCCCACCCGAACACGTCACCCGCTACCGGCAGCTCTTCGTGGACCGCATCTGGATGCGCGCGCTCGGCGCGGTGCTGGTCGCCTACCTTTTCGGCACGCTCGTTTATTTCGGCGCGCTCGAGTTTTTGAAATACCAGATCGACGGCGTCGAGCAGCAGCTCGCCGCCCTCAGCGGCAGCTACACCAACGCCATCAAGCTCCGCGAAAAAAACAAGGTCATGCAGGACCAGTTGAGCCTCCAATACGCCGCACTCGACTGCTGGAAGGCCGCCGCCGAACTCCTCCCCGAAGATCTCACCCTCGACGGCCTCCGTTTTGAAAAGGGCAAGACCCTCACCATCTTCGGCACCGCGCCGGAAGCGTCCGCCATCAAAGTCACCGGCTACTACGACGCCCTCCGCAAAGTCATCGTCAAGGACCAGCCTCTCTTCATAACCCCGCCCGGCAGCAAGCCACCCTCCATCACCACCCGCGGCAACCAGATTTCCTGGAGCTTCGTCTGCGAGCTGAAACGAACCGATTCTGAATGAGCCTTTTCGACAAACTGAATCTCCGCCCCCAGGAACGCCGCCTCGTCGTCATCATCGGCCTCGTCGTCTTCTTCGTCCTCAACCTCTGGCTCGTCTGGCCCAAGTTCGGCGACAGGACGAAGAAGCAGGCCGAGAAGAAGAATCTCGAAGACACCCTCCAGCGCTACCAGGCCGAGATCCAGAAAACCTCGAACTACACCCACCAGTTGGTCGTGTTGGAAAACCAGGGCGCGGCCGTCCAGACCGAGGAGCAGGCCTCCGAACTGCAAAAGACCGTCTATACCCAGGCCGCCCTCGCCGGCATCTTTCCCAACCGCTACGAGCCTGGCTCCAAATCCTCCACCGGACGCACCAATCAATTTTTCGAGGAACAATCCGGCACCATCACTGTTTTAACCGAGGAAGAACCGCTCGTGAGATTTTTATACAACCTCGGCTCGGGCGGCTCCTTGATCCGCGTCCGCAGCATGACCCTGAATCCAGACCCGACCCGCATGAAACTCGCCGGCACCATCATGCTCGTGGCCAGCTACCAGAAAAAGGCCGCGCCCAAGGCCGTCGCCCCGCCCGCGCCGCCCAAGACCAACGCCCCGCCCCTCCGGCCCGTCACCACCAACGAGGCCCCCCGGCCCGCCTCCGTCTTTACGAAAACCAACCCCGCCGCCAGGCCCACCAACGCGCCGCCTAAAAAGTAACCCCCATGAAAACCATCCTCACCCTCCTCCTGCTCCTCGGGGCGATCTTCTGCCCGGCGCAAGTCCCGCCCATCCTTCCCCCGGCCCCGGCCGCCGCCGCCGCCCCCGGCCTGCCCAAACCTCCCGGCCCAGGATTTTTCGGCGTCCCCCTCCGCAAGACCAACGCCGCCCCCACCCTCGCCCCCGGCCTCCCGGCCGCTGCCGCCGGCGTTGACCCCGCCGTTGGTTCCGCCGCCGTTCCCGGCGCGGTGGCCAAGCCCCTCACCAACCTCACTGCCGCCGCCGGCACCAACCCCGTTAACAGGGACGACGATGAACCCATGCAGTTCCCCATCCGCTTACAGGAAGCCGACCTCAACCAAGTCCTCGACCTCTATGGCGAACTCCTCAACCGCACCATCATCCGCCCCCAAGGCCTGCCCCAGCCCAAGATCACCATCCGCTCCCAGACCCCCCTCACCCGCCGCGAAGGCATCCAGGCCCTCGACACCGTCCTCGCCCTGAACGGCATTGCCACCGTCCTGCAAGGCGACAAGTTCGTGAAGATCGTCCCCTTCGCCCAAGCGCCGCAGGAAGGCGCCAAATTCAGCGAAGTCCCCCTCGACCAGCTTGAAGAAACCACCCGCTACCTCACCCGCGTCGTCCAATTGCAATTCGCCGACCCCACCGAAGTCCTCCAAGTCCTCCAGCCCTTCGCCAAACTCCCCAATAGCATCATCGCCATCAAGAGCAGCCAGATGCTCGTCATCCGAGACTACATGGAAAACGTCAAACGCATGATGGAGATGATCAAACTCGTCGATGTCGCCGTCACCAACCTCGTCGAACCCGTCGTCATCCCCATCAAGTATGCCCTCGCCGGAGATGTCTCCCAAGTCCTCAGCAGCCTGACCAGCGGCGGCTCCAGCATCTCCGTCGGCGGCAGCGGCGGACGCGGACTCAGCGGG
>CANMZY010000339.1:0-4212 GCA_947502425.1 Verrucomicrobiales bacterium | reverse complement strand
ATGTTGTTCTTCTTGATGAAGGCCGGGTTGTGGGTCGCCGGCCGGTTCACCTTGTCCAGATCGTCGAGCTTGATCCCCTGCGGCACGATCTGGGTGTGGTCCAGAACTTTTTTCGGCATCGGCCCGGTGGGCAGATCGGACTCGAAGCGGATTTCAATCTGGCCCAGGCGGAGAATCTGGCTCGGCTTGAGCACCGCCTCAGTGATCTGGTGGCCGTTGATGTAGCTGCCGTTGGTGGAGCCGAGGTCCTTGACCGTGACTTCGCCCCCCTTGAGCCTGATTTCGCAGTGATGGCTGGAAACGGAGGGATCGGTCACCTGAAAAATGTTATCCTCGATGCGGCCGACGGTCGTGATTTCGGCGTTCAACTCGTGGGCGCGTCCGGTGAAACCTTCGCTGAGAACAACAAGTCGTGGCATAGAATGATTTGTTTGCGATTATCTTCACGGCCCGGCTCAAGTCAAACGGTTTGTGCGGCAAGCGCCGTCGCCGCGCGCATCATTGCTGCCCCAAACTCGGACGGAGCGCGGGTCTGTGATCCGCAGCAGGTGAGAATGGGATGGCGTTGGAACACCTCGATGGCTCGCTGGGTGCGTGCGCTGCTGCGGGTCACAGAACCGCGCTCCGCAGGATGCGCCCTCCGTCGCCGAGGACCGTCAGCACGCGCCGGCGGGGTCATCGCATGGTGGTTGGTGGGCGGGACGTGGGCCGCAGCACGAGCGCGATCGCCTGATCGGCCACGTTGAAAGCGTGCAGTCCGAAGAGCACGGAGGACATGCTGATTCTGCCTTTCGACAAACTCCGGGGTTCGCCTTCCAGGAAATCGAGACTGTTGAGCACCAGGCCCGGCCGGGTTTGCTTGAGCAGGTCGCTCTTGCGGTCGGACATGGATCGGAAGAGGACCACCGCCACTTTCGAGAGCGGCAAGGTTTCGGCCTCGGCGCCGGGCCGGCGGAATTTCACCTGCTCGTCCTCGATAGAAATGATGTCCGCGGCAAAGGCGAATCCATCCGGCAGAATCAAACCGACGGGCAGGATGTGGTTGTCGTACGGGTTCGCCTGCGCGACGATCGAGAACCCAGACAAGCTGTCGTGCGTGACGAGTTCCATCGGCCCGGAAAGTCCGGTGAAGACCAGAAAATTTCCCTCGTACTCGAAAGCGTCCTTCCGCTGCGCGGTCTTGAAAGTCTGATGGGGCGAACCATTCACCGAGCAGCTCACGCCCCCGCCTCCCCCGAAATAAGCATAGACATCATAGGTTCCAGGAAAGGGCGCCGTCTCGGTCTTGATGTATTCCGGCCGGCCGGCGCCACGACAACCGGTGGACAGGAGCCGCGTGAGGTCATTGGCATCGTCCCCCTTGCCATCGTTGCCCCAGACGTTCGCGCCGGAAAACCGGACGACGATCGGACGCAGACCGGCGCTGTCGGTGATGGTCGCGGAGAACTGTCCCCCGTTGTCATTCACGCTGACGGGGGAATGAAAATTGTTCCAATTCGTCTGGAACGCGGCATCCGGTCCCAAGGCTCCCGTGACGTTGTAATCCTTTTTGTCGCGGTAGCCGCGGTTCAGGTTGACCGCGTAGGTGGCCGGCAAGCCCTGGGGATTTTTGAACGCCGCGGCATTGGTGATGGCCACCGGCTCGGCCGGCATCGCGAGGGGCCACCCGGCCGCCAGCCAGCAAAGGAAGAGTTTTTTCATGTCAAATAATTGTTCAACGCGGCGGTGTGCCCAGCAGCACCACGGTGTTGACGGGGCCTGCGGCCATCGCCTGCACGCCGCTCAAGACTGCGGGCAGTCGCGTCTGGCCTTCATACCTCCGCCCCCACACCGCCAGCGTCCCGTCCGCCTTCAAGGCCGCCGTGTGCCATCCGCCCGCCGCGATGGCCGTCACGCCGCCCAGGCCCGCCGGTGCCGTGGCCTGCCCGTTGCTGTTGTAGCCCCACGCCACCACCGAACCATCCTGCTTCAACGCCACCGTGTGCAGTCCGCCCGCCGCAATCGCCGTCACCCCGGACAACCCCGCCGGCACCGTGCTCTGGCCCTGGCTGTTGTCTCCCCACGCCACCACCGTTCCATCCCCCCGCAACGCCACCGTGTGCAGTCCTCCGCCCGCGATCGCTGTCACGCCGCTCAAGCCCGCCGGCACGGAGGATTGGCCGGACTGGCTGCGCCCCCACGCCACCACCGTTCCATCCGACTTCAAGGCCAGCGTGTGATACGCCCCCGCCGCAATGGCCTGCACGCCGCTCAAACCCGCCGGCACATTCGTCTGCCCGGAATAGTTATCCCCCCACGCCACCACCGTCCCGTCCTGCCGCAAGGCCACCGTGTGATCCGCTCCCGCCGCCACCGCCTTCACTGCACTCAAGCCGGCGGGCGCGTTGGTCTGGCCAAAATATCCATCCCCCCACGCCGCCACCGTGCCGTCCTGCTGCAAGACCACCACATGATTCAATCCCGCCGCCGCCGCCACCACCTTGCTCAAGCCCGCCGGCACATTCGTCTGCCCGAAATCATTCCGGCCCCACGCCTGCACCGGGCCGGGCGACGCCGCGCCCCAACCCGGCCCAGCCGTGAGCAACAGGCCCAGCATGACCAACCATGCCGCTGGCCGAAGGCGAGGTGCTTTTGACGTCGCGCTGCTAAATGAACTCATGCCGGGATTCTCCACAAAAGCAGTTGCTCCGCGCCAGAAAAATTCGGGACTCGCCGGCCACGCGGCGCGCCCTGAACTCGGAGCGCCGGTCTCCGCCCCGGCAGGTTTTTTATCCGAAACTCCGAAATCCGTTTCACAGAAGGGAACAAAGAGCCGGCGCTCCCAGGACGGGCGCATCTGGGAAGCACCACCGTACTGGGTCGCCGGACGGAACGCCGACTTCAGTCGGCAGCAGCGCCCTTGGTCCGAAGGCGCGGCGCATCGGAGGGCGCTCGTGGGTCGTGCGTTTCTGCCGGCTGAAGCCGGCGTTCCTCACGGTGGCACCTCCCAGATCCGCCCCCGGCCCGCCATCGGTCCGGGAAGGACATTGCAAATCGTTCCAGAGCTGCCAACAATTCCGCCGAAACATGAACACCAACACCTCCGCCCTCACGCGCCGGGATTTTCTCAAGACCGCCGCCACCGCCACCGCCGCGCTCGCCCTCGCCGGCCCCGCCCTCGCGCAGAACGCCCGCCAGCCGGGCCTCAAGCTCGGCCTCGACAACTTCGCCGTGCGCGCCTTGAAGTTCAAAGCGCCCGCGCTCATCGACTACGCCGCGTCGCTCCGGACGGACTCGCTCTTCATCTCCGATCTCGGCCCGTTCGAGAAGACGGACGACGCCTACCTCGGCGACCTGCGAAAAATGGCGGCGGACAAGGGCCTGCAAATCCATCTCGGCTCGTGGAGCATTTGTCCCACGTCCGTGCGTTTCCGAAAAGACTGGGGCACGGCCGAGGAACATCTCGCGCTGGGCATCCGCATGGCCAAGGCGCTTGGCTCGCCCGTGTTCCGGGTCGTGCTCGGCGCGGGCGAGGACCGCGGCACCCCCGGCGGCATCGAGGCGCGCATCGCCGACACGGTGAAGGTGCTCAAGAGCCAGCGCGCGAAAGCCGTGGAGGCGGGCGTAAAGATCGCCGTGGAGAATCACGCGGGCGACCTGCACTCGACGGAACTGGTGCGGCTGATCGAGGAGGCGGGCAAGGATTACGTGGGCGCGAACATCGACTCCGGCAACGCGTGCTGGACGCTGGAAGATCCGCTGCAAAACCTCGAACACCTCGGCCCCTACGTCGCCACCAGCAGCCTGCGGGATTCCGCCGTGTGGGAATACGAGGATGGCGCGAAGGTGCAGTGGACGGCGATGGGCGAGGGCCACATGGATTTGAAGAAATATTTCGCACGGTTCGCGGAACTGTGTCCGGGCGTGCCCGTGCACATTGAAACCATTTCTGGTTTCGCGCGACCGTTTCCGTATCTCAAGGCGGATTTCTGGAAGTCGTATGCCGGGCTGCCGGTGGCGGATTTCGCGCGGTTCCTCGCGCTGGCCAAAAAAGGGAAGCCGTTCACGACGGTCAAAAATCCCGAGGGCAAGGACAAGACGGAGACCGAGCAGCTCGGGCAGAAGGCGGAGATCGAGCGCAGCATCAGGTATTGCCGGGAGACGCTGGGGCTGGGGTTGAAGGGGTGAGGCTCCCCCCGCTTCGTTCGCCGCCGCTTCGTAGCAGCCGCTGTG
>CANMZY010000338.1:0-4219 GCA_947502425.1 Verrucomicrobiales bacterium | reverse complement strand
GGCTTGAGCTTGGCGGTGAGCGCGTAGCTTTTGTCCGTGCCGGGCTTCTGGCTCTCGGTCTTGATGAGCCTGTTGTCGGCATGGAGCTTGAGAAACACGGTGTCAGCCGGTTCGGTCAGGGTCCCGGTGAAATGGAGCGTGCCCTCGTTTTTGTCGTCGCGGGCGTAGAACTGATTCTCCTCGGGCTGCTCATTCTTCCCCGGTGTGCGCTGCACCCACGCATCTTTCTTGGGTTCGGTCACCGCGATCACCGTCGAGGCGATCGTGTCCGCGCCGCCATTGTTGACGGCGGCCCGGACGGTGATGGGGCCGGTGTACTGGGAACGTTTCAAGATGAGTTTGTCGGACGCGACTTCCTTCGTCACCGCGCCGCCGGAGACGGTCCAGATGGTTTTCAATTCGCCCGCTACCTTGGCACGCATCGCGGCGAGGTTGCTGACGGTCGGAACGACTTCAATCGTGTCCCGTCCATTCCAGCGTGCCGGAGCTTTCAGCGTGACGACCGGTTCGGGAATGTCTTCCGTGATGGTGACGGGAATGTCCTTGGTCTTCGCGCCGCGAGCATCCACGACTTTGCACTGAAGGGTCAGGGAGGTGTTGGCCGTCACACGACCGGCGGGCAGGGTGAAGGAAAACCGGTCCACGGCGGCGAGCGTTTCCACGCCGTCCTTTTTGAGAACCCAGTAAATCTTCTGCGCTCCGCCCGCCTTGGCGACGACCGTCACACTTTTGCCTTCCTGAAGCTGGATCGACGCATGACTCAGTTCGAAATCCGATCCCTTCGGGACGATCGGGCCGACCAGAGTCTGCAGGGCGTTTTGGTTTTCGTATTGCAGCTTCATCCAGTCGGCGGAACGGGCGACGCGCGAGACGCGCACTTCGTCGATGTCGCCGATGTACCGAAAGTCGGTCCCGCGCATTCCACCGATGCTCACAACAATGTCCTTCAAGATCGACATGGCGGCCTTGTGATAACGGGCTCCATCGAGCTTGCCGTTCACGTAGATCTTGTTCGTGCCGTTTTCGTAGGTGGCGGCCACATGATTCCATTGCCCCAGGACCGGCACGGTCGCCGCGCTGGCGCCGCCGGGTCCGTCCGACGCCCAGCCCAGGCTCGCGGGTGCGCCGATGTTGAGGCCCACTTCATTGCCGTCGCCGGTCTTGCCGTTCAGGCGCGTGGCATAACGGCCCCAGTAAAAGATCGTCGTCCCCGCCAACTCCGCGCGAAACCACGCTTCCGAAGTGAACGCGCCATCGCCGAATGGATAGTTCGTGACGTGGTCACCGCCGAGAAGTCCCTTGCCGCGCGCGAGGTGACGCCCTTCGCCAATCAGGCCGGAGGTCGTGGTCGTGCCCTGGTCTTTGAGAGTGAGCGCTTCCAGTTCGTCCTGCATCGCGCTGTTCATGTGAAGCACACTGGCGTAATCGTTCCCGGCATTGAACACGGCCGCGCCTTTGGATTCGCTGGCGGCATCCGCCTTGCCCCAATGCAGTGTGATGGACTGGCGTTCGTTGCCTTTGATCTGCGGGATGCGCACCCAGATGCTCGCCGTGCCCTGGGCCGCATCCCACTGTTCGATCTGATAGGCAAGCGTGGTGCCGTTGGCGCTGGAAAAACGGATGTCGTCGCCGCCGGGCTTCGCCTGGCTGAAGTCAAACCAATCCCTGCTCAGCCGCACCAGCAATGGGAAGTCAGTCTCCACCGCCGAAGCGGGCAGGTTCGCACCCTCGGGCGTGGTGAGAATCGTGAGCGCCCCCGAGTGCTGCCACCCTTGGTATTGGGCGGAGGCCGGAGTGGTGAAACCCGTCAGCAAAGCGACGGCGAGCAGGATGAATTGGATTTTCACGTTGTGAGGATGAGCGGGCTGCAGAACGGACCATGGCCAGGAATCTTCAAAGTGCGGTCAAACCGAGAGCTTTGAAAATTTCCGGAGTGATCACCATCTTGCAGCCTTCCGCGCCCGGATGAATGCCGTCAGGCATGTACTTCCGGAAAAGCTCCGGGTCGGCTTTGCGGATTTTTTCCCAGTTGGGATGGTGATCGATGAGCAGAAGCCTCCGGTCCTTGGCGACGTCGCGATACATCTGGTTATAGTCTGTGATCTTTGGCCGTTGCTCGAGATGGCCTCCGACCGGCGGGTTCATCACCATGAGAATAACTTCGCAACTGGCGTTGGCCTTCAGGATCCGGTCGATCATTTCCACGAGGTTGCTGCGCGCCTGCGGGACGGAAGTTTGGTACGGCAGGTAGGCGTCGTTGATCGAGAACTCGATCAGCACGGTGTCGGGCTTTTTTTCGATGACGCGTTGCTCGAGATTTTTCAGGCCCCACGTGGACCACATGGCGCTCTTCGCGCTGTTCACGACTTTGGCCCTGCCCGGAAAGCTGCGTTCCAGACCGGCTCGCAAATCAGAAACCCACCGAGCACCGTCGGTCAGGCTCGTTCCGTAGGTCACCACGGTCTGTGCTTTGCCCGCCTCCAGACTGGCGATCAGCCGGCTCTTTTCGCCTGCCTGACCCGGCGCTGCGGACCACAGGCCGATGACGGTCGAGATCAGCAAGGCATAGTTTCTCATAGCGGTGGTTTGGAAGTGTTCGGTCAATTTTCTATTCACCCGGCTTCGCCTCAGCGCGGCGACGTGCGGATTTTCTCCGGCGACAGGCGCAACTTGTCGCCGGTGATGACGTCGAAGGATATTCCGTCCGGGCCCCTGCCGGGACGATTACTTGCCCAGAATGACGGTCTTTTCTTCCGTGGGAAAGTTTTCCGGGACCGGCAGCGTGACCTTGCCGGTGGCCACCCACTCGCAGGCTCGGAGGGTGATCAGGTTTGCGCCGGCGCACTGGATGGAATCTGTCTTCGGGCCGACATGCCCCATGACACTGGTCACCACTTTGCCTTTGCCGAACGGAATCCACCAGACCATCGGCTCATGCGCACCGGTGCCGCCCTTGGTTTTGTCGGAGAAGGCGGTGGCGAGCATGTGGACGTTTTCGGCCGGCCCGCGTTGGGCGTGGTACAGCTCGTCCTGGCCGTGTTTCCATTTCGCGGGTAGCCCCTTCATGACCGGGTGCGCGGCGTCGCGGGTGGTGACGGTGAACTCCCACTGGGAACCGTGCCCGGCGCCGGGGCCGGCCTTGGGCTCGTGGGTGACGAGCGAGCCGTCGTCCGCTACGGTGATCCGTTTGCCATACTCGGAACCGCGCCAGCCAAGGCCGATCATCTGGTCGTATTCCTTCCAGCCGGGAAAGGCGTTGTTCGCAGCGTGAATGACGACGACCCCGCCGCCTTTTTCCACGAACTCGGTGAACGATTTCTTGACCGCGGCCGGCCACTGCTGGCCGTTGTAGTTGCTGAGGATCACATCGTATTTGGAGAAATCGGGATTCCAGTTCTCCCAGCCCGCGCCGCCCGACGGCGTGGTGGAGACCTCGACGGTGAAGAGGCCGCTGGCTTCAAGCTGCGCCTTGTGCCACGGAGTCATCTTCCGCCAGTCGTGATTGTTCTGGCCGTCGATGATCAGGACGCGAATTTTGGCGCCCTTTTCGGCGGCGAGGCCAGGGGTGAGGGTGAGGAGCAAGGCGAGGCACAGGAGGAGGCGATGGAGATGTTTCATATTGGTAATGTGAGGGGCGACTTTATCGAGAATGGCGCAAGGGTCAACTGAGTGTTTTCGCAGTTCGGGCTATTTCGGAATCTCATTCAGCGTGTAGTAGCCGGTGGCGTGGAGCAGCGGTTTGCCTTCAGCGTTCCGCAGTCCGGGTGCGCTGATGGCGTGGACATGGCCTTTGGTGAGCGGCTCCACTTTGAGGCGGGCGCTTTTCCCGTTGGCCGCCACCGTCGCGGAGACAATCTTTGGCGTCAGCTTGTCCACTTCCGGGCTGCCGTAGCTGGACTGGTAGATGTAGGTCCATGCCTCGGCGCGATAGCTGGTCGGGTCGGCGGCGGTCCTGGCATCCACGGGCTGGGTGAAGGTCAGTTCGAAGCCGTCCGGCTTGGCGCGCAGTTCATGAATTTCAAACGGTGTCTTCCCCGTCCACGCGACGCGATCCAGCGCGAAGGACTTGCCGCCTTTCGCGCCCCAGCCCCGATCGCTGCCGCCGGTGTAGAGGACGCCGTCGGACGTCATGAGCGTGGCGATGTTGCCGCTGCCGAAGCCGGCGAGAAAATGAAAGGCCGCGCCCTGCCAGACACCGTTCACCTTTTCCAAAAAGACG
>CANMZY010000337.1:0-4239 GCA_947502425.1 Verrucomicrobiales bacterium | reverse complement strand
CATAGCAGGGCCGGGGTGAGGAGGGACATTGAGAAGAAGCCGCCCCTCACCCCAACCCTCTCCCCGCTCCTGCGTCGCGGGGAGAGGGAGTGAAAGCGCCGCCAAGCTCTTTGTCGAAAATGCGTGATCCTTCATCATTGGAGCACGCATCAACCAGCGGCCAATGCAGCCCAAGGAGCGCGGCGTTGTGAGCCACGGCACGGTGACAGTGATTGATCCGCTCCTGGTTCGGATGTCCCGGTTGCTGGCGAAGCGGCTGCGGGGCACAGACCCGTGCTCCGGAAATTCGTGTTCATTCGTGTCCATTCGTGGTTCGCAATTTTCAGTTCATGGCAGCGTTTGCACTTCTACCGATAGGACGCCCGGCAGGTCGCGGACAATGGGATTCCAGGAGTTGCCGCTGTCGGCCGAAGCATAGACCTGTCCGCCGGTCGTGCCGAAATAAATGCCGCACGGTTCAAGCGAGTCCACCGCCATCGCGTCACGCAGGACGTTCACGTAGCAATCCTTTTGCGGCAGGCCTTTGGTGAGCGCCTCCCATTCGTTGCCGCCCGTTTTGCTGCGATACACGCGCAGTTTGCCGTCCGGCGGGTAGTGCAGCGAATCGCTGGTGATGGGCACGACGTAAATCGTCTCCGGCTCGTGCGCGTGAACGTCAATCGGGAAGCCGAAGTCCGTCGGCAGATTGCCGCTCACCTCGGTCCACGATTCGCCGGCGTTGTCGGTGCGCATGATGTCCCAGTGCTTCTGCATGAAGAGCACCTCCGGCCGCGAGGCGTGCATGGCGATGCGATGCACGCAGTGGCCGACCTCGGCGTCGGGGTCGGGCAGTTCGTATTGGGATTTCAGCCCGCGATTGATCGGCCGCCACGTCAGGCCGCCGTCATCGGTGCGGAACGCGCCGGCCGCCGAGATGGCGACGTAAATGCGCTGCGCGTTTTTCGGATCGAGAATGATCGTGTGCAAGCCCATGCCGCCCGCGCCCGGCTGCCAGAGATTTCCCTTCACGCCGCGCAAGCCGGGCAGCTCCTTCCACGTTTTCCCGCCGTCGGTGGTTTTAAAAAGGGCCGCGTCCTCTGCGCCCGCATAGGCTGTGTCCGGATCGGTGAGCGAAGGTTCGAGATGCCAGATGCGTTTGAACTCCCACGGATGCTGCGTGCCGTCGTAAAACTTATGCGTGCCCACTTCGCCCTCGTAGAGGAACATGTTGCTCTTGCCGTTGGGCATGCCGTCGGGGCCCATCAAGTCCTCGGGTTTCGTGCCCGGCGGGTTCCAGGTCTGGCCGCCGTCATCCGAGCGCTGGATGATCTGGCCGAACCAGGCGCTGGTCTGCGACGCGTAAAGGCGGTTCGGATCCACCGGCGAGCCTTTGAGGTGATACATCTCCCAGCCCGCGAAGTGCGGCCCGGTGACTTCCCAGTTCTGGCGTCGGCCGTCGGCGGTCAGGATGAACGCGCCTTTCTTTGTGCCGACCAAGATTCTGATTTTGCTCATGGTGTTCCTTTCTCAAACTGCGGTGATTCCTTTTGGCAGTGACGCGGGAAAATGGCGAGTGCTTTTTCAGACAGCCAAGGCCGGCCATCCAAGGCCCCGGACCGGCGTGAAACCTTGACTTGCCCGGCGGGCTTTTTAGTTTGCCGCCGTGCATCCGATCACCAGCCGCCGCGCATGAGCCTCGAAGACCGCCTTTACCCGCTGCTCTCGGTTTATGAGCGCCTGCCGTCCGGCCTCCGACGCGGGCTGGGCTTCGCCTATCGCCAACTGCCGGCCGGCTGGCGGCTCGGTGCGCGCTATGCGGAATTTCGGGAACTGGCCGGGGCCGGTGAACAATGGTCCGTCGCGCAAATCCACGAATACCAGTTCAAGCAGCTTCGGTCCGTGCTCCTCCAGGCGGAAAGCAACTGCCCGTTTTACCAGCAACGATTCGCGCGCGCCGGGTTCCGCGCGGAAACGTTCCGCAGCCCGGACGATCTGCAGCACGCCCCGTTGCTCGAGAAGGCCGACCTGCTCGAACACCGCGAGGCGATGGTCTCGACCGCGCTCCCGGCGAAGCAGCGGCTCTACCTCACCACCGGCGGCTCGACCGGCGTGCCGGTGGGATTTTATCTCCAGAAAGGCGTGAGCCGCCCGAAGGAGCAGGCCTTCCTCGAAGCGCAATGGAAGCGCGGCGGCTACCGGGACGGCGCGCGGCTGGCGGTGATCCGCGGCCACGTCACCAGTGACCGCGCGGGCGGACGCATCGCCAGCTACGACGCCACCCGCGACTGGCTGATGCTCTCGTCGTATCATCTCACCGCCGAACGGCTGCCCGAATATCTGGAGGCGATTGAAAAATTCAAACCCGACCTGCTGCACGCCTATCCGAGCGCGGCGCTCCAGCTCGCGGAATTTCTGGAGAAGGCCGGGCAGACCTGGCGCGTGCCCTTGCGCGGGCTGCTGGCCGGCTCGGAGCGGTTGAACCTCCCGCAAAAGCGCCTGCTCGAACGCGTCTTCAAATGCCGTGTCTTCCGCTGGTACGGCCACGCCGAACGCGCCGTGCTCGCGGCCGAGGGGCGTCAGTCCGAACTGTGTTATTTTTGGCCGCAATACGGCTTCGTCGAGTTTGGCGAGCCGGATGGCGAAGGATTTTGCGAGGTCATCGGCACGAGCTTCCACAATTTCGTCATGCCGCTCATCCGCTACCGCACCGGCGATTACGTGCGGCTGGCCGATCCGCGCCGCGACGGGGCGCTGGAATTTCCGTGGCCCGCCGTCGCGGAAATCGCCGGCCGCGAGCAGGAGTTTCTGGTGAGCGCGGGCGGGCGCCGGATTTCGCTGACGGCCTTCAACATGCACGACGGAATTTTCAACGACCTTTACGCCGTGCAATTTTTTCAGGAACAGCCGGGCGTGGCGGAATTTCGATACGTGCCGGGGCCGCAGTTTCACACCTCGCGGCTGGAAGAAATCGAGCGCGGCATCCGCCGCAAGCTGGGCGATGATTTTCAAATCACCCTGCGCGCCGTGGCGGAGACGGAAAAAACCGCGCGCGGCAAGCATCGCTGGATCGTGAGCCGGCTCGGTTGAGCCGCTGCCACCGGCGCGGCGCCATCCGGTGCAAGGCGGCTTTGAGCTTGAATCGAAAACGGTGGTTGCTAGATTCACGTCATGCCTTCTGAACCCACGGCTCAAGCCTCCGGCCAGCGCTCCCTGCGCCAACGGCTGAAAGGTTATGCCGGGAAGCTGCTCCTGTTCCTGGTCTCCAGCGCGATCTGCCTGCTCGTGCTCGAAGTCGCCGTGCGCTACCTGTTCCCCTATTACAATCCCCGCACGCAGGTTTTTTTTGAGCGGAACGCGGAAGGAATCGTGCTGGGTGTTCCCTCCACCACCTATCAGGTCGCCACGCCCAAGGGGGACTGGAATCTGACGGTGTCCAACAACCGCCACGGATTTCGCGACCCGAAGGATTACACGCAGTCCACGCCCGGCGATATTTTTGCCTCGGGCGATTCCTACACGTTCGGCTGGGGCGTGGAAGAGGCGGAGCGTTATTCCAACGTGCTCGAAAAAAATCAGGGCGCGCGTGTTTTCAACATCGCGATTCCTGAAGACATCCGGGGCTATGCACGCACGCTCGAGTTCGTGAAGAAAAACGGCGCGCCGGTGCAAAATCTGATGATCGGCATCTGCATGGAAAACGATTTGTGGGACTACTATTCGCCGGAGTCCAAGCATGTGACCTACCACAAGCAGATGATTCAAGGCCCGTTCCGGAAGACCGCCGTCTGGTGCAAGCAGCACAGCGCGCTCTGGACGGCCGCCTCGCACCTCCTCCAGAAAAACGCCTCGACGCGGCGTTTCCTGGAGCGTGTGGGCATCGCCCGGGACATCGACACGCTGACCCACAAAAACGAATACACCCCGAACATCGTCAAGAGCAGCGCCGAGGAAGTGCAGAAAATCGCGACCAACTACAACACCGTGATCCTGATCATTCCTTCGCGGGCGCTTTGGGCGGGCCAGAACACGGAGGCCGAGCAGAAAGTTCACACGGAGTTTGTCCAGGCCCTGCGCGCCGGCGGGCTGGACGTGGTGGACATGAAGCCCATTTTGGAAAAGGCCGGCAACCCGTCGCGGTTTTATTTCACGACCGATCCGCATTGGAACGCCGCCGGCCACGCCGCCGCGGCCGTCGCCCTCGGAGATTATTTTGCGCACTCGGAAAAGTGGAAGTTCGCGCGGCCCGCCCCGAAATGAGCG
>CANMZY010000336.1:0-4247 GCA_947502425.1 Verrucomicrobiales bacterium | reverse complement strand
GCTGAGAAGAAACTCCGCCACAAGTTCAGCGAAACGCTAAAGCAAGCCGACCATCAGTTCTTGCGTGCCCAAGTCGGCACACGGTCGGCGCATGGCTTGTTCGCCGACGCGATGGTCTTCCTTCTCGGCACACGACCGATGAGCACACGGGAGCTTCACCGCAAACTGAAGGAGCTTCTGCCAGACCTTTGCGATGACAGCACTGAGCTGGTAATCAACGGACAGCACTTCGGAAAGAAGTGGAAACATATTGTGAGGAACGCTCAGGTATTCTTGCGACGGAAAGATGCGATTCAACTCATCGGAAAGGAATGGCATGTCAAGGTATCGTGAAATCATCAGGCAAGCGACTGGATGCACCCCAGCTGAAGCAGCCAAAATTGAAGATGTGATGCGCAACGTCATTTTCCACTCCACGCTTGATTGGCAGACCAGAGAAGAATTGGAGGATGCGGCGCGCTTGGCAGTTGAAGTGATTCGTCAAGAGGCACTGTTGCCGCAGGATATCGAGTGACACTTGTAGTGCGGAACATGACACACGGCGGCTATCCTCGGAATCCAAACGAACTGCGAATTCAGGTCACGGGAGTTGACAGCTTCCGCATCGAAGAAGGAGCAAAAACGCTCTTGCTCGGATGGGATGAAGAAGAACGGATGTTCGCTGGCTTCGACGTGACCAAGCACCTCATTTCGATGGCCGGCCGCTCGCCCTCTCTCCAAGTTAGGCGCGAGACGGTGAACGAAGCCAAAACGAAAGCGTTCTTCCCGCAGACTCGCGACAATCAGGAAATCGCCATCGCGTTCCGGCCTGATTTCTTTACGGCTTACGTTCAAGAACTCGAAGAACTGCACAAGACGGCACAGCAGCCCGGTGAACTGCGACAGCTTGAGCAGATCGCAAACACAGACATTGAGCGCGAAATCAGAGACATCCCGGCAGGCCCGCGAAAAACAGTGCTGCAACAAATCAATCGCAAGGTGCGGGACACACGCTTCCGCCAAAATGTTCTGACTGCTTATGGCAATCGCTGCGCGGTCAGCGGAATGCAACTCGACCTCGTGGACGCGGCCCACATCATTCCGGTTGATCACGAGCGCGGCACTGACGAACTGAAGAACGGACTCTGCCTGAGCGCGCTTCATCACCGGGCTTTCGACAACGGACTCATCGGAATCAAACGAGACTATTCGGTCGTTCTCAATGAGCGACGCATGTCCGATCTCCATTCGATTGGCTGGGACGGCGGTGCGGCGGAATTTAAAGCAAGCCTCCGCGACCAGATTCTTTTGCCCGCCCGTCGTGCATATTATCCCGACTCCGACTATTTGGTTTTCGGTCAACAGTTGCGTGGCTGGTTGCCAAGGCAACTCGCTTGATTCCGTCCCAAAGCCCAGGGTTGCGCGGCACGAGCTACCCTGGGTCACCGTCCCGCCAACATTTCCAATCGCAATGCGGTTGCGGGTCTTTGCAGACGGCCACCGTTCCGTTCCCGCCCGCCGCGCGACATTCACCACAACCGCGTTGCGGTTTTGCAGGCTTGTTGCGAATCGAGGGGTGAGGTATTCTTCCACCATGAAAACTTTGACCGTGCAAGAGGCCAGCCAAAACCTGGGCCGCTGGTTGCGGCGGGCAATGGGCGGAGAGCAAATCGCCATTCACGAGGGAGGGTGTGCGGTGCTGCTACAGCCGCTGCCCGCGCCGCCGGAGTCGCCCTCGTCTGGACGGCTGTCGCCGCGCGAGGCGCTCCGGCTCATGCAGGAGGAATCTCGTTTGACACCCGAGCAAGCCGGGCAATACATGCGCGAGGTGCGCGAGGAACGGTTGGCGGCTGAAGCCCAGCGTCCGGCATGATCCATCTCGACACGAATTACCTCATCGGTTTGCTGTTGAAAGGGTCGGCGGTCGCGCGGGACGTGGACGGTTGGCTCGCAGCGGAAGAATCCTTGGCGGCAAGCGCCATCGCGTGGACGGAATTTCTCAATTCCGACGGGGCGGTCCTCGGCTCGAATGTCATCGGCCGGGTGACGGCGGCGGAGCGCGGTGGCGTCACGGGTTTGTCTCTGCGGAGCACCAACGGCGCACTGCCGGTCGGGACGCGCTTCGTCGAGTTCACGCTCACGAACCGCGTGGTCACGGGGATGAACGACGCCAGCGCGGACAATCTTTCCTTCGTCCTGAGGCCGCACCCGCTGCCGCCGTTTTCCATCACGGCCCACGGTCCGGCCGGCAACGGCTGGCAGGTGGAATTCACCGGCCGCACCAACCGGCTCTACGTGCTGGAGCGTTCGGAGGATTTTGCAGCTTGGACGGAAGTCACCCCCTGCTGCCCGGCTCCGGCCAGGCCATCGTGCTGGTGGACACGAACGCCCCGGCCGGGCAGACGTTCTATCGCGTCGGCTGCCGGCTGCCGTAACCCCTTGAACAGATCAGCAGCATTTCCCACGCCTGGCCGGCTGGCCGCAGTGGCGCCTCATTTGGGCGGGACGGCGGCCGGGGGCGGGGCGGGTTCGACCACTTTGAGTTTCACCGGTTCCGTTTCCAGCGTCACGCGCCTGCCATCTTGACCACCGCCACAGGTGAAGGTGGCCTTCAAGCTTGGCTCGCCCACCTTGGTCCAGTAGCTGTACTGCCCGATATTCCGGTTGCCGGAGGCGAGGGATTTGATGGGGAGGTCGTAATGCGCCCCGGCTTTGACGACTACCGGTTGGCCCATGCGAAACTCCATGGTCGTCGCAAGGCCCGGACTCAGGTTCAAAGTCTCGGGGCCATCAAGACGCAGAACAACTCGCGACTCATCGCCGCCCATCGTCAACGTGCGGTCAGCAGCCCCGAGGTTGGAAATGCGCAACACCAAATCCACTTTCGGCGGCGCGGGCAGGCGGGCGGGCCGCTTTTTGTCGATCGCCTGCTTGAAGAATTCATCGCCGGAGGTGGCGGGATCCAGCTCGTAGGTGTCGCGATTAACGATGATTTCCGCCTTGAGCGAATTGGTGTTCACGGCTGGCTCGGCACCGGACAGCGGGCCAGTGAGCAAGGCCGCGGTGGCCAAAGCTAGCCAGGAACGCTTGAACAGAGTTTTCATTTGATTATTTATCAGAGCTTTCAATCCGGCATTCGTGTCATCCGTTCGGCGGAACCACCGATCATCCGTCCCGGATTGAACGGGATGGGTGGGCAATTGCTCCCTACTCCCGAAATCGTGGCTCAAACCACCTCGACCGGACACTTCGGCAGCGCGTCGAGAAACGCCTGGCCGTATTTCTTGCTCAAGACCCGGTTGTCCAGCACCACCACGATGCCCGTGTCGTCCTTCGTGCGGATCAGCCGCCCCACGCCCTGCCGGAATTTAAGGATCGCCTCCGGCAAAGAAAATTCGCCAAACGAATTGCCGCCGCGCGCCTCGATCGCCTCGATGCGCGCCTCGATCAGCGGATGGTCCGGCACCGCGAACGGCAGCCGCGTGATGATGACGTTGCTCAAGGCCTCGCCCGGCACATCGACGCCCTGCCAGAAACTGTCGGTGCCGAACAACACCGAGTCCGTATCGTCCTTGAATTTTTCCAGCATTGTCGAACGCGGCGTGCCGGTGCCCTGCACGAACAGCGCGAGGCCGAGTTCGTCAAAAAACGGCTGCATCCGTTCCGCGACTTCCTGCATGAGCTTGTAGCTCGTGAAGAGCACGAACGCCTTGCCGTGCGTCTGCTTCACGAAATGCCCGATCCACTTTTCCAGAGCCTCGGCATAACCGGCATCGCGCGGGTCGGGCATCTTGCCCACGACGTGCAGCTTCATCTGCCGCTCGTAATCAAACGGCGTGCCGACCTGGAGCTGCGTGGCGACTTCGCAGCCGACACGCTTGGCGAAGTAGTTTAATCCCGACACCGCCGGGCGCGGCGTGGTGCGCGGTGCGTGGTGCGTGGACTCCTGAGCGGCCGCGCCTTCTGTCACGGAACACGCACCACGCACCACGTTCGTCGTCGCCAGCGTCGCGCTCGTCATCACGATGCTCGTGTCGCTTTCAAACAATCGCCGCCGCAGATAGTCCGCCACGTCCACCGGCGCGGCGTTGAGCGTAAGATTCCGCTGCGCCTTGCCGGTGCGCTCGACCCAATAGACATGGGCCTCCGCCTGCTGGCCGAGGAACTCCGCGATCTCCACCTTCAACTCGCCCAGCCGCCGGTTGCACTCCAGCAGCTCCTGCCCCATGTCTTTGTCGTCGCTCGTCTTCACCAGTTCGCCCACCGCT
>CANMZY010000335.1:0-4260 GCA_947502425.1 Verrucomicrobiales bacterium | reverse complement strand
GGGGGGGGGTGGGGGGGGGCGCGACGCGCGGGGCGCCGGTCTTGACGGGCTGATAGGACAGCGTGGCCTGATGCCGGAAATAACGGTGCAAGCAGCGGCGCGCCCACCATGCGGAGAAAATCGCCGCTGCGATGCTTAAGAAAAACCAGTTGCCGGTCAGGATGTGCGGCACCCATTCCAACAGACTCTCCATGGTGGACGTGGAACTCCAACTGATGCCGGCACCCCGTATAAAATTCGGAATGAAAAGAAGCATCACGACCGCTGTCACCACCACGTAGAAAATAACCCACGGCAGCACCAGCAACTGCACCACGCTCCAGAGCCACGCCACGTAGGAGTGTCGCGCCTTCATCCCCCGCCACATGGAAAGCCACGCCAACGCCACGAGGTCCGCGAGGAACACGAGCACGCCGGCTCCGAAAATCTGGACAAAGAGGAGCTGCCATATCCACTTCTCACCCGCCATCGCCGCGCAGCCGTAAAACAGGAGCAGCCCGTCGAGGACGATGACAAACAGCACCGGCCCGCAAAACTGCCGCCAGAGCGCACGCCATTGGCCGCGGAGAATTTCCCCCGGCGTGAGCGGAGAGGCGAGGATCAGCTCCAGCGCGCCGGTGCGCCGGTCTTCGATGAAGCGCCGGCAGGCCGCCAGCGCGATCCAGAGCTTGACGATGCCGTGCAGCAGAAACGACGGCCAGAGATGAATCGGGGCGTTGTCCCAGTTGTTCGGCGCACTCACCATCCAAAACAGGAAGAAGCCTGTCACCGCGAGCAGCACCAGCCAGAGCATGAGCGATTGTCCACGGGCGCGCGCGGCCACCCAGTAGAAGGGATTCACCGCCAGCGCGCGTTCGCGGAACTGGCGGCGGGCTTCACGATTTCGTCCGTAAGTGAGCTGCCCCGTGCTTTCCTGCAAGCGCGCGAGTTTGCCCGCCTGCTGCTGCCAGGCGCGCGGCACGATGACGCTGGCCAGCAGCAGATAAAACCACCCCACCGCGTGCGAGACGCCGAGCGATCCCCAGTAGAGCTTTGCATTGAAGCGCGAAAGATTGTCGTCGGCGTAATGCAGCGGGCGCGTCACATCCGGCAGGACGAGCCAGGCGGACAGCTCTGGCGCGCGAGTCCATTGTTGCAACTCTTTGGCGCATTGCGTGGGCAGCCAGAGCAGCAGGATCAGCAGCGTGATGGTCAGCCCGGCGGCCTTGCGCTCGCTGTGCATGAACGACGACACGAACATGCCGAGCGCCAGCGAGTAGAAGAGCAGGTTGGTCAGCGCGAGAATCGTCCGCCAGAACTCGCCCGGCGTCACGCCGCCCATGAGCAGCGAGAGCGCGAGGATGGGGAAAATAGCGAGCAGCCCGAAGAACCAGTTCACGGAAGCCGCCACGATTTTTCCGAGCACGATGTCGTAGCCCTTCAAGTCGGTGAGAAACAAAAGGCCGAGCGTGCCTTCGCGCTTCTCCTCGCTGAGCGCGTCCGCCGTCTTGAAGATGCCCCCGATGACGGCGTAAAACCACGCCAGCCCGGTCGCGCCGTCGAACAACATTTGCCCGGCCACTTTGCCCATGCCCATCTGGTTGAAGAAAAGGAGCGACCACGCGCAGATGGCCAGCGCCAGCGCCGCTGCCGCGAAGCGAATCCAGTAAGTGCTCGCCTTGCGCGCCGTGACGCGCAGTTCGCGGGCGACGATGGGCAGGAAGGTCATGGGGCCGGATGGGGTGCATTCTGACCCTGCCCCCGGAGCGCAGGTCTGTGACCCGCAGCAGCGGGCGCGCCCGAAGAGCCATCGGGTTGTTCCATCTGCCATCCCGTTCTCACTTGCTGCGGGACACAGACCCGCGCTCCGGCCAAGTTCGGGGCCAGAATCCAGATGCGCCCGGCCGGATGCCAGCCAGCGAATGACCCTTGACGGGGATTTGCTGCGGCGCGGGCGAGGTAGATTGGCAGCGGTGCTTGGTTCATCGGCGGTGACTTTATGATTTTGCCGCCGGGCCTCCAACCTTTTGTTCAGACCTGTTCACCGGGCTGGCGGCGCGTTGGTCGCGCCTTGCTTTTGGATGCGGCGGATGGCCATGCGCACCGCCGTCCGCACGTCGGGTTGCGGATCGTTGGTGTGGGCCAGCAGCGCCGGGAGCGTTGCGGGATCGTTGAAGAGCACCAGCACCCGCGCGCCGAAGTGACGATAGTTCTCGGTCATCGAATCGTTTTCCCCAGCGGTGGCGAGCAGGTTGGTCGCGGCGCATCGCCGGATTGGCCTATTACTCGGCGATGAAAAAGCCGGCGCGATTGGTGCTGGTGAGAACCGCGAAGGAGTTCAGGGCGTTGGCGCGCACGGTCCGGTTGCGATCTTTCCGGCACGCGGTTTCCAGCCGCTGGGCCGCTTCGGGCCGGCCGAGCCGGCCCAGCGCCGTCGCGGCATTGGCGCGAACTTCGTCCTCGGGATCACGGTGCAACGCTTTTTCCAGTGCCGGGAGGGCGGCGGGGTCGCGGAGAAGTCCGAGAGTCGTGACGGTGGCCGGGCGGAGTTGCGTCGCTGACGGGCTGTTCGGATGGTGTCGTGTTCATAGGCGGTGGCCTGGTTCAGGCACGGGCGGACGGGTGGGTGAATGGGAAATGGAAAGCCGAAGCTGGCGGACAGAAGGAAACAGAGAGAACGAAGCCGGAGAGAGTCGGAACAGTCCGCCGCAAAAACTTTTCACACGGCCCGCTTCCGGCAGCAGGACTTGGTTCTTTGTTCCCGTTGTTCTCTTCTGGCATGGTGTTTTGGAGTCCGGGTTGAACAGCGCGGTTCCGGGTGAATTGCTTTTTGCTCCAGACTCATGGGCGTCAGGCTACGCCTCCGTGAACGGCTGACAAACAATTTGTGCAGGGTTTTTGGCGGAGGGGGCGATTGGAGGTGGTTGGCGGAAGCCCTGGGAGTGCCGGCATCCTTGCCGGCGTGTTCGTTTTCGCCCACCGCCTCGCGCCCGGGCCGAGTTTTCCGAACTGTGGCAAGATGCGCCCGCGCGTCCGGCCCGTTGTGAAAACCTTCTTTTGTTCTGGCACGGCTCTGCTACTTTCCGCGCCATATGAACCGAATGAAATTTTGCGTCCATAGTTTTATCATCGCGGGCGGGCTGTCCGTCCTGGCCCAGACGCCCGTGCCTAAACCCGCTGCGCCCCCCCCCCCCACGCCCGTTGCGCCGGCGGCCCCCGCGGCCCCCGCCGTGCTCGTCGTCCCGGCCAAGCCCGCCATCGTCTGGGACGCGGAATTGAAGGATTACAACGCCAAGCCGAACGAAACAAACGCCCACTTTTCTTTTTTCCTGACGAACATCTCCCCGGCCAACGTGGTGGTGAACGGCACGCGGACTTCGTGCGGTTGCACGGTGGCGAAACTGCCGAGCCAGCCCTGGAACATCGCCCCCGGCGCGGGCGGGCCGATCGAGGTGGACCTCGATTTGCGCGGTAAGTCGGGGACGATCGCCAAGACCGTGACGGTGGACACGTCGGATGGCCAGAAACACTTAACCGTTCGCGTCAACATCCCCCAGCCGACCGGGGCCACGCCGGCGAACTCTGCCGGGTTCAGCGTGGGCAGCCGCACGGGCAACCAGCAGATGGCCCTGGCCGACCGGCAGGCGATTTTCAAGGGCGACTGCGCGCGCTGCCACGTCGAGCCGGCGCGCGGCAAGCTCGGTAAACAGCTTTACGTGACGGCCTGTGGCATCTGCCATGACGCGGAGCATCGGGCGTCGATGGTGGCGGATTTGCAGGCGCCCAAAGCGCCGCGCGACGTGAACTACTGGCAGCAGTGGGTGGCCTTTGGCAAACCGGGCACGCTCATGCCGGGCTTCGCGGCGGAAAACGGCGGGCCGCTGACCAAGGAGCAGGTGGATTCGCTCGTGGTCTATTTGAACGAGACGTTTCCCAAGGCTCCGAAACAGGCGAAGTGACCGCCCGAGTTTCGCGCCCGTTGTCATCCATTCGCCGCGCACCTCCATGAAAGGGTTGTTCATCACGTTTGAAGGGACCGAAGGCGGCGGCAAATCCACGCAGATCGAGCTGCTCGCCGGGCGCGTGCGCGCGCTGGGACGCGTTGTGCGCGTGCTGCGTGAACCGGGCGGCACGCCCATCGGCGAGGAAATCCGGCACACCCTCAAGCACAGCGAGGTCAACTACGCGATGACGGCCGAGGCCGAGCTGCTGCTGATGAACGCGAGCCGCGCGCAACTGGTGCGCGAGGTGATCCGTCCCGCGCTCGCCGCCGGCGAAGTG
>CANMZY010000334.1:0-4294 GCA_947502425.1 Verrucomicrobiales bacterium | reverse complement strand
CGCTTCGTAGCAGCCGCTGTGAAGCGGCGACTGGCTTTCGAGACAGCACTGGGGAAAAGCCGGCCGCGCCTGCACCGGCGCGGCTTCAGGTTCATGCCACGATTCGCGTCCGTCGTTTGGAAGATTTACCCAGCCATGACCTTCGTGGCCGGGACGCGCTTTTCACCTCGCTCCGCCGGTCACTGCTGCTCCCAGACCTGCCGGGAGGTTTCCAAATAATTCTCGATGCGGTCGGTGACGGTCGATTCGTTGTAGTGGGCGAGGACTTCGGCCTGCGCGGTTTCGGCAAGCTGGTGGCGCAGGTCGGGGCGGGTCTGGATTTCAGTCATGCCGGCGGCCAGTTCCTCCGGCTGGCCGGGCGTGCAGGTGAGCGCGTTCTCGCCGTGCCGCAACAGTTCGCGCGCGCCGCCGATGGCCGTGCCGATGACCGGCAGGCCGGCGGCCATCGCCTCGAGGAGTGTGCTGGAAAACGGCTCCGGCTCCTCGGCGGTGTAGAGCAGCGCGTCGTGCCGCCGATAGATAGCGGGCAGATCGCGGCCCTGGTTGGAGACGGTGATAAATTCCACGGGCAGTTGCGCCTGCGCGACGAGCGAGCGGATTTCCGCGATGCACTCCGAGTCGCCGCGGCCGCAGATGCCGAGCGTGGTCAGGCGGTTGTTCCGGCGTGCGATCTGCAGCGCCTTGACGGCGGTGAGGACGCCGCCCTTTTTGTGGAGCCGCGAGATGACAAGAAATTTTTCCACCGGCGCCGAAACCGGACGGACTGCGGCGACGAACGTCTGCGTGGCGATGCCGGGATAAATCACCTCGGCGTGGCCGACCTGAAAGCCCGCCTGCTCCGCCGCCTCCTTGAGCGTGTGGCTGCAAAAATAAACCCGCTCCAGACGCACGGTCGAGACCGAGCTGGGGGCCGCCGGGCCGTCGCCAAAAACATCGGGCATCCGGTCGCAGCCTTTGGCCATGCGCGTGGGGGCGGTCTCGTCGAGCTTGCCGCGCTGGCCGGAAAGTTCGAGCGCGCCGCGGGCGAAGTTGCGCGCGGGATGATTCCACCAGCGCAGCCAGGGATCGTGGGCCAGGTCGTCGGAGAGCCAGGTGTCGGCCACGTCGTACACGGTCGGGACATGGGAATGGCGGAGTCCGTAGATGAGCGATTTGGAAAGTCCACGCAGGCTGAAGACCTGGACGACGTCCGGCAGGAAGGAGCCGATGGATTCGCGGAGCGCCTGGTGGTTGTGGGTTTCGAGCGCGACGAGTTCCTTGTAGCCGGTGACGAGCGGATGTTCGTAGGCGCCGTTGAGCAGGAGGCGGCGTTCTTCCTGGGCGTTGATCTGCGGCGCGTGCATCCCGTGGCTGGAGGTGAGGACGCGCACCTCGTGGCCACGCAGACGGAGGTTCTCCACGACGGACTGGCAGCGGTAATCATTGGTGCCGGCGTGGTGCGGCGGATAGAGGCTGGTCAGAGCGAGAATTCTCACGGCGCGAGGCTGACAGGGCGGCAGGGCATTGGCGAGCGGGGCTTTTCCGTGGTGGTGTCCGAATTTGCCAGGAGCGCGGCTGTGCCCCGCCCGGCGCGAGACCAACCGGAGCACTGACGACCCTGCTGCGGCTGGTCGAGGACGACACAGCCGCGCTCCGGCGAAATTCAAATCAGGACACGACCCTATCCGTAGATAATGAGCTTGATGTTCTCGGGAAGATTGTTGGCGACCTCGGTGACGACGTTGCCCTTGAGCAGAGTGACAAGCGTGCGCCGGTGCGGCGCGCCCAGCATGAGGATGTCGATGCCGAGCGTGGCCGAGAGATCGAGAATGGTGGCGGCGGGATTTTCGCTGACGACGTAGAGCGGAATGACGGTCACGTTGTTCTGCCGGCCCTGTTCGAGCATGGTCGCCATGATTTCTGCGGCCTGCTTGTCGTCCTGCCAGCGCGGGCGTTCCTTTTCGGAGAGCGGGCCGGGCAAGGCGACCGCGAGTTCCTTCACGAAGAGCACGTAGATGGATCCTTGGCGCAGGCGCGCCTCCTCGAGCGCGAAGCCCAGCACGGGCGTCAAGCCGCGCGCGGCCACGAGGATGGTCTGGTTCTGCACGAGGTTAAGGCGGAAGGGCGGGACGGTTTCCGGTGAGACGGCGGCGGCGATGTCTTCCGTGACCGTGACGGTGCGCAGGCCGGCGCGGCGCTGCGACCAGCCGCGCAAGGTGAAACCCAGCCCGAGCACGCAGACGGCGAAAAACAGCGCGCCCTCCTTGACCCGCGCGACGGTCAGCTCGACGGCGAAGAGCGTGAGGAAGGTCACCCCCATGATCAGCCGCTCGTAGATTTTGAAATCAAGCTGCCGGTTGAAGGTGCAGGAGCCGAGGTTGACGGTGATGGCCCCAACGACGCCAATGGCGTAGAGGCCCATGAGCATCTCCATGGTCGGCGCAAAAATCACGGTCAGCGCCGGCAGGGTGGCGGCCAGCACCAGCGGCCAGAGCGGCACGCCGTGGCGGTTCAGCCGGGTGAAGACCCGCGGCATCTCGCCGTCGCGCGCCAGCATGTAGAAAAGGCCGATCAACGCCCCGAGCGCGGTGTTGACGGCGCTGAGCAGCAGCAGCCCGACGATGATGCCGACCGCGATTCCAAAAACATTCCCGACGCCCGCGCCAAAGGCCTCGCCCGCGTAGTGCTCGCCCAACAGGCTCAACATGTCCTCCCACCGCGCGTGCATGTCCGCCTCCAGGCCCTTCGGCAGGGAGAGCATCGCCCAACCGAGCAAGGCCGTGCCCAGCACCACCTCCACCGTCACCACGACGATGGCCAGCGTGGAAGTGCGCGTCACGCGCGGACGCTCCATCGTCGAGCCGGGGTTGAGCTTCATCACGCCGGTGAGGTTGGCGATGGCCTCGACGCCCGAGAGCGCGAGGATCATGCCCACGAACGCGAGCCAGTTCGGTTTGAACTCCATCGTGGACGGTTCAAGATTCGCCAGCGTCAGGTGCGGCGCGCTCAGGGCGATGATGATGACCACCACCGCCACCATCGGCACCGCCAGCCACATCGCCGCGCTCCCGGTGTGCTTCGGACCAAACGCATTCATCGCGCCGACGAGCAGGATGACCACGGCGGTGGCCGGGGCGATGAACTCCCGGGGCACGCGGAAATAACTCATCGCCGCCCAACCGCTCATCGCCGCCGTGACCGTGAAGTTGGCCACCAGCAGCAGCGCGCCCATCACCGCGAGGAACCGGCTCTGGTCGCGCGCCGCCGAATAGACGCCGCCGCCGTCGGGAAAATGTTTGCAGATGAGAATGTAGTTGAGCGCCACCAGCGCCGTGAGCGCGCTGACCGCGAGGATGACGGGCAGCGACTGCCAGGCGATCGCCACGGCGGCGGAACTGAACGCAAAGCCGATGACGTAGGCTTTGCTCGTGCCCCAGTCGCCGTAGAGCAGCGCCGCCGCCCGCTTCCAGTCCACGTTGCGTGGACGATGCGCGCCGAGATTATCCATGAGCAAACACCGCGCAGAACCTGGCGGCAAGAGGGGCGGCCATCCGCAAGAAATTTGATTCAATCATCGTCTGGCGGGGGATAATGCATGGAAGCAGCTCCCGCCGTCAAACCAACAAGTCCGGCCCGGCGGCTCAAGGGCTTGGAGTTCCGTCAGGCGGAGCGGCGCGCCCTGCCTTGGCGACCGATGCGGGTGGGGCGCGTCGCTCCGCGCGTGCCGCCTGACGACCTAACGGCGACGTTTTCCACGGTGGCGAGCATCCACCCATTCACGGTGGCACCTCCGGATGCACCCCGCCGTCCGCACACGCCCACAACACTCTTGCCCGGCACCGGGGCTTTCAGTAGTTTTTCAAAAATATGGAAAACGACCCGCCTTCTTTATCCGACCCTTCGCTGTCACAACCGCCACCACTCAGCCAGTCGCCGCCGCCGCCTTCGCCGCCGCCGCCCCAGTTCCCGCAATACTTCCCGCCCTCGCGCCCGGCTCCGCCGCGCCGGGGCGGCGGCTGGAAAATTGTCGCGCTCGTTTTGTTCCTGCTGCTCGGCCTCAGCCTGTTTTTCAACCTGGGCAGCCTGACCAGTTCGCTGACGGGCGGACATGCGGGACGACGTTACGGGCCGCAGTTGGAGGAGACGGTGCTCGAAGAGGTCGCGCACACCCGGGACAAGATCGCGGTCATCAGCGTCCACGGCATCATCGCGGGCCAGGGCTTTGATGGCAGCGGCTACGGCATGGTGGACGTGATCGGGGAACAGTTGCGCCGCGCGAAGGAGGACAGGGATGTGAAGGCGGTCATTCTCCGGG
>CANMZY010000333.1:0-4294 GCA_947502425.1 Verrucomicrobiales bacterium | reverse complement strand
CGATCAGCGCCTCGCTCTCCCAGCCGACGAGCACGTCGCCAATGCGGCGCTGGATGAAGGTGGTGGTCGCGCCGCGCGCCCCGGTGTCGAGGATGGGCGCGTTCCGGTAAAACTGGGTGATGTATTTCTTGGCCTTGGCTTCGTCGCCGTTGTTTCGCTTGAGCGCCGCGCCGTACGCGGCCAGATAGGTCCAGCGTGCGCCGCCGGAAGTTTTTGGATTCGCCGGCACGAGACCGACGCCGGGCTTCACTAGGTCGTCCCAATCCTTGATGCCTTTCGGATTTCCCTTCCGCACCACGAACACAATGGTCGAGGTGTGGGGCGCACTGTTGCTCGGCAGACGGGTCTGCCAGTCGGCAGGCAGCAGTTTGCCTTTTGCGGCCATCGCATCAATGTCGTAAGCCAGCGCGAGCGTGACCACGTCCGCCTCCAGCCCGTCGATCACCGCGCGGGCCTGTTTGCCGGAGCCGCCGTGCGACTGCTTGATGATGACCGTCTGATTATTTTTCTGTTTCCAATCCTGCGCGAAGGCGGTGTTCAAGTCGCGATACAGCTCGCGCGTCGGATCATAGGAGACGTTGAGCAGCGTGACGGGTTTGTCCGCCGCGCGCGCAGGCGCGACCACGCCCGGCCCGGCCAGCAACGCGGCCAGCGCGAGGAGCATCGCCCTCCCTTTTTGCGCGAAGGCTGCAGTGTTGATCACGGTGTTCATCAGGAATTAACTTCGGATTTGCTAGCGCACCATAGGTTTAATCTCAACCATGTCAATAGAGTTTTAATTGTCTATTATCACCAACGTTTGAAGCGTTGTTCTGATGTGTTCGGCATAACAAAATTAATACTTGATAGTTCCTATAGAGATTCTACTTTGGCAACGATGAAACTCTCGCTTCGAGGCGAATATGCGCTGCGTGCCCTGCTGGTGCTCGGCACGAATTACAGCGACGCCGTCGTGAGAATTCAGACCATCTCCGAGCAGCAAAAAATTCCCAAGCGCTTCCTCGAACAGATTCTCAACGACCTCAAATCCGCGCAGGTTGTCGAGAGCAAGCGCGGAGTCGCGGGCGGCTACCGGCTCTCGCGGCCGCCGGAGGAAATCACTCTCGCCGTCATCATCCGCCATCTCGAAGGCGCGCTCGCCCCGGTCAGTTGCGTGAGCGAACGCTTCTACGAAAAATGCTCCTGCCCCGACGAAGCGCGCTGCGCCATCCGCAGCGTGATGAAAGAAGTGCGCGACGCCACGGTGAAAATCGTCGAGCGCGTGACCCTCGCGGAACTGTGCGACCGCGCCCGCAAACTGCAAAGCGAGCCGGCTAGCCTGCTGGACTACGTGATCTAGCTGGTTCCCGTGCAGTAGTGGCGCAGGCGTCCCCCCTGTGTCGTGGGGCATCTCGCCCCTGAACCACTCACCGACGAGGCGCCCGACCAGCCAACCGCCACGGTGGGCAGAGGACTGCCCTCCCTCCCTTCGCGCCTCTGCGCCTCTGCGTTAAATCCGCTCACTTCCCCGGCAGAACCTGGCTCCAATTCGTGATGCCGATCAACGGCAGCGCGAAGGCGAACGCCTGGTTCCGGCCCGGCGTGTCGGCAGCCTTGAAGACCTCGTAAATCTTTTTCTTTGCGAGCGGCGTGGCGATGGAATTGGTCTGGCGCGTCCACAGGCCGAGGTTCAGTCCGCCCTCCATTTTGTGATCGACGTGGCGGTGCAAGATGAACGAGTCGATGCCGTCGAGGTGATCCGTCTTCCAAGAGGCGTAGCAATAAGCTGCCGCCTGCAGTTCTTCGCCCTGCGGCGAGGCGTCCGAATGAAAACCCTGCTCCGACAAGATCACCCGGCGCGGCACGCCCTGACAAAGCAGTTCAGGCTGGCGCAGGTAACGGGTGAGCTGCTCCAGGTTTTTGAACGTGATGCGCGGCGAGTTCACGCTGTTCGTCGCCGTCCGGTCGAGCCAGACGCGCGGCTTGAACAAGTTTTCCGGGTACGGATGAAACGCGATGTGCCAGTCGAAATCGCCGCCGAGCTTCGAGCGGCGGTTCATCTCGTCCACCAGCGCTTGGCCCGAGCAGGCGCGCTGCGGATTGCCGGTATAGACAATGTTCCAATGATGATCGAGCGACAGATAAACGCGCGCCGTGGAACTGCTCTTGCGCACGGCGGTGTGGACGACGCGCACGGTGCGGAGATAATCCTCCGCCACCGTCTCCATCGCCGCCGGGCCCAGATTGTACCAGAACCAGTGCGCGTTCACCTCGTTGCCGACGATGAAGTTCACCGCTCGCCCGTATTTCCGGTCAGGCCGCAAATAGTGATCGGCGAGAAACTCCATGCCCGCCTTGAAATACCGCAGTCCGTCCGGCGTGGAGGTGTTGAACGCCGCGATGTGGTTCGGCGCGTTCGTGACCGCGCGTGGATGCAACACCAGGCGGTCGATTAGCGGATTGCGCGACTGATAGGCCAGCAGGATCAGCGTCACCGTCGCCCCGGCGTCGGTCAGTTTTTTCACCGGCACCGAGTCGATCATCCGGCGGTTGAAATAATAATCCTGCCCGTCCATGCGCCAGACGTAATTGTTCGTGCCGCGCGCGAGGTCGAACATCGCGGCCACGTTGAAATTCAACGCCGCGTGCTTCACGCCAAGCGCGATGGCGTCATCGACCATCTGCACCTGCAAGCCCTTCTTGCTGGCCACGACGGGAAACGGCTCGTCGCTTTTTGAGACGCCGCGTATCTCGTCCACGAAAAAAATTCCACCGAGCGCGCCCGGTTCCCGGCCCGGCCCGGCTGGCTGCGCGAGAAACCCGGAATAAATTCGGTCGCGACCCGCCGCGAATCGCGGGAACGCCACGCGCGTTTCCGCGGCCAGCATCGCCGAGGCGACGCGCGGTGCCTGGCCGGCGTGGGAGATCGTTTCGTAAGGGGCGAGTTCGACGATCTGCACCGCGCCCGACCCCTGGACGGTGAGGATGATTTCATCCGCCGTGGCCAGCGCGTGGGTGACGCCCCCGGCGGCAAACATTCCCCGCGCCAACAGCAGGGCGGCCAGCAGCAGGATACGGGGAAGGTTCATCTGGGTTCGAGTGTGAGGAAAAATACGTGGTGTCTGAATTTGAACGGAGCGCGGGTTTGAGCCCCGCAGCGCATGGCCATGGGAGGCGTGCTCAACAACTCGATTGTTCCCTGTTTTCGCCAGTCGCTGCGGGTCACAGACCCGTGCTCCGGGGGCAGGGTCAGGATGCGCTCCGTGTTGTCGGCGCACGTTGGTTCGTCATTCGTCATTTGGCCGCCAGCTCGCGCTCTGTTTTCAACCGCAACTGGCCGCACGCCGCGTCGATATCCCCGCCCTTTTCCCGGCGGAGCGTGGCGGTGACGTTCAGTTTTTCCAGCGCAGCAAGAAATGCCTCCTGCACTTCCTCGGTGGGGCGTGTCCATTTAAGGCCCTCGACGGTGTTGTAGGGAATGAGGTTCACCTTGGCGTGGAGCCGGCGGGCGAGGGCGGCCAGCGGCCGGGTTTGATCAAGGTGATCGTTCACGCCGGCGATCAAGATGTATTCGAAGGTGATCATCCGCTCCTTCTTCCATTGGTAGTAGTCGAGCGCGGAGGTCAGCTCGGCGAGCGGATACTTGCGGTTCACCGGCATGATCCGCTGGCGGACCTCGTCGGTCGCGCCGTGCAGCGAAATGGCGAGGCGGAACTGGAGCGGCTCGTCGGCCAGCTTGCGGATTTCCGGCGCGAGGCCGCTGGTGGAAACGGTGATCTTGCGCGCACCAATGCCCCCGCCCCAAGGCGCGTTGAGGATGCGGAGGGCTTTCAGTAAATTGTCGTAGTTGGCCAGCGGCTCGCCCATGCCCATGATGACGAGATTATTGATCAGCCGCAGCGGCTCGGTTTTTTGTTTGGCCGCCGCCGCTTCCTGTTCCGACTGGGGACTAACGACTGAGGACTGACCACTGTTCCTCTCATTCCATCGTTCGACCGCGAGTATCTGCTCCACAATTTCCTCCACGCGCAGGTTGCGTTTCCAGCCGTCCAGACCGCTCGCGCAAAACTTGCAGCCGTAGGCGCAGCCAACCTGCGTGCTGACGCAGAGGGTGTGACGGTCGCTGGCGTCGCCGTAGAGCGCGGGATTCGCGGGGATCAACACGCTCTCGATCAACTGGCCGTCGTTGAGTTTCCACAGAAATTTTTGCGTGGTGTCGCGCGCGCCCTGTTTGCGGACGAGTTCGAGGGTGTGCAGGGCGAACTCGGCGGTGAGTTTTTCGCGCAGCGCCTTGGGCAGGTTCGTCATGGCGTCC
>CANMZY010000332.1:0-4309 GCA_947502425.1 Verrucomicrobiales bacterium | reverse complement strand
GTTTGCGGCGTTGCCCGTGATCAGCAGCCGGGGCGTGCGGCTGGGGGCCACCGCCATCACCGTGGGTTTTCCGAACATCGGGTTGCAGGGCTTCGCGCCCAAGCTGGCCAAGGGGGAGATTGCCAGCCTCGCCGGGGCGCAGGATGACGCCCGGCATTTTCAGATCAGTGCGCCAATCCAACCCGGCAACTCCGGCGGCGCGCTGGTGGATGAGCGCGGCAATGTCATCGGGGTGGTGGTGGCAAAGCTGAACCAAAAGGCCGCTCTGGCGACAAGCGGCACGCTGGCCGAGAACGTGAACTACGCGGTGAAGAGCAGCTTCCTCATCGGCTTCCTGGAATCCGTCCCCGAAGTGGCCGCCAAACTCAAGGAGTCGACCGCCCAAGCCCGGAAGTTCGAGGATGTGGTCAGGGCCGTGGAGCAGGCCGCCGTGCTGGTGCTGGTGTATTGAGCCGGGAACAGCGCACCTTCCAGCTTTCCCGTGGATGCGCGACTGGCCGGGCGAACCTTTGCAAAGTTCCACCTGGACGTGAGCACGGGCGATGTTCTGCGCGAACCTTATGAGACGCTTTCGGCTCCGCGAAATCATCAACGCCCGGCCAGGCCCTGGAGATACGCGGAAATCAGTTCCGGTAATTCCTTGCTGTAACCGCCTTCCAGCAGGCTGAACGCCGGCACACCCAGCCCGCGCACGGACTGGCCGAGCCACTGAAAATCCTCCACCTCCAGCGTCCCCTGCGCGAGCGGGTCGTGCGCGTAGGCGTCGAAGCCGGCGGAAACCGCCACCAGTTCGGGTTTGAAATTTTTCAAATCATCCAGCGCGCGCTGCAGCGTCTTGCGATAGTCCGCGCGCGGCGTGCGCGGGGCGACGGGATAATTGAAGCAGTTCTTCCCCACGTGCGCCGTGCCGGTGCCCGGATAGCACGGATGCTGGTGGATGGAAAAAAACGCCGCGCCCGGCTGATCAAGGAGGATGGCCTCGGTGCCGTTGCCGTGATGCACGTCGAAATCAAAAACCGCCACGCGCTTCACCCCGCCGGCCAGCGCGTCGAGCGCGGCGATGGCGACGTTATTGAAAAAACAAAAGCCCATCGCGCGGTCGCCGGTGGCGTGGTGACCGGGCGGGCGCATCAGGCTGAAGGCCGTCTCGCCCGCCCGCGCGGCCCGTTGCGCGGCCAGCGCGGCGCCGACCGCGCGCCGGGCGTGCGCCTCGATTTCCGGGTAGGCTGGCGTGTCCCCGTCGAAGGCTTCCGCCGGTGCTTTGACGCGCGCCAGATGCGCCGCCGGGTGGGCACGGAGCAGGGCCGCGTCCTCGACGGCCGACGGCGCGGCCCAGTCGATTTTCAGCTCCGTTTGCGCGCGCAGTTTTTCCAGGGTGCGGAGGACGCGCGCGGGGCGTTCGGGATGGCCGGGCTGGGAGTAGCCGGCACAGCGTTCGTCGGTGATGATTTTCACGGGCGCAGGATAGGCGGGCAGCGGAAAATTTACAGGCGGAAACGCCGGGATTATTTGCTCGCGCGAACCGACCGGCGGGGTTTAATTCGGAAAGAGAACCAATTCTCCTTATGCAACAAAATCTTTCCCGTCGTGAAATGCTCCAGCTCAGCGCGGGCAGCCTGCTCGCGCTCGGCCTGTGGCCGGGCGCGCTGCGCGCCGCCGGCGCGGGTCATCCCGGCGAGTTCACTTTCATCGTCGTCAACGATGTCCACTACACCAGTGACAAGTGCGGACGCTGGCTGGAACGCGTCCTCGCGCAGATCAAGGCGACCAAGCCCGCGCCGGACTTCCTGCTGCTGGCCGGCGATTACTCGGAGGACGGCAAGCCCGCGCAACTCGGGGCCATGCGCGACCTCCTCCAAGGACTCGGCCTGCCTCACTACGGCGTCATCGGCAATCACGATTACGAAAGCAAGACCAGCCGCAAACCTTACGAGGATATTTTTCCCGGCCGGTTGAACTACCACTTTCAGCACCAGGGCTGGCAGATCGTGGCCTTCGACTCCACCGAGGGCAACCTGGGCGGCGGCACCACCGTCCAACCCGCCACGCTGCAATGGCTCGACGACACCCTGCCCAAGCTCGACCGGAAATTGCCGCTGCTCGCGTTCACCCATTTTCCGCTCGGCCCCAAAGTGAACACCCGCTCGCTCAACGCCGACGCCGTGCTCGAACGCTTCAAGGCGCACAATCTGCAGGCCACCTTCAGCGGCCACTGGCACGGCTTCACCGAACGCGAGGTGCGCGGCGCGGCGGTCGTCACCAATCGCTGCTGCTCCTTCGCCAAGGGCAATTTCGACAACACGCCCGAGAAGGGCTATTTCGTCTGCCGGGCGAAGGACGGAAAAATCACGCGCGAATTTGTCGAAGCGCCCAAGGTCTGAAAATCATGCACCCAAATCTATCCCGCCGCGCCGGACTCCTCCTCGCGCTTCTCACCCTCGCCCCTGCCGCGCTGGCCTGGGACTACGAGGGCCATCGCACCGTCAACCAGCTCGCGCTCGCCTCGCTGCCGACGAATTTTCCGGCCTTCGCCCTCACGCCCGATGCGCGGGCACGCATCGCTTTTCTCGCCGGCGAAGCCGACCGCTGGCGCAACACCAGCGACGCGACCTTCAAGAATTGCAGCGGCCCGGACCACTATCTGGACCTGGATGACCTCAAGCTCTACGGCCTGACCCCGGCCACCGTCAGCCCGTTCCGCTACGACTTCGCCGCGCAACTGGCGACGGCGCGGGCCTTACACCCGAAAAATTTTCCGCCCATCGACCCGGTGAAAGATCACGACCACACCCGCGCCCTGCTCGGATTTCTGCCGTGGGCCATCAACGAAAACTACGCGAAGCTGCAGTCAGCTTTTTCCTCTTTGAAAACTTTCGAGGAGCTCGGCACCCCGGAGGAAATCGCCAACGCCCGGCAGAACGCGCTCTACGTGATGGGCGTGATGGGCCACTACGTCGGCGACGCCGCGCAGCCGCTCCACACCACCAAACATCACCACGGCTGGGTGGGCGAAAACCCGCGGCGTTACGCGACCAACTACGGCTTCCATGCCTGGATCGACGGTGGATTCATCGGCCGCACCGGCCTCAAAACGGAAACCATGCTGTCCCAGGTGCGCCCCGCCCGATCCCTCTGGGCGGGCAAAACCAACGCGCCCGGCACCGGTTCCTTCCCCCTGATTCTTGATTACGTTGGCGAGCAGCACCAACTCGTCGAGCCGCTCTACCAGATGGACAAAGAACGAAAGCTTTCCCCGAACGGGCCGGCCGTGGAGGAGGGGAAAAAGTTCATCAGCGGCCAACTGCTCAAGGCCGGCCAGATGCTGGGGGACCTGTGGTTTTCGGCCTGGCAGGAGGCGACGACGGACAAGTTTCTGCACCGCGAACTGCTGAAACGAAAAGCCGCGCAGGAAACGCCCCCGTGAAAATGGCCGGTGGAGGAACCGGAGCGCCGCTCCCCGCCTCGGCCACCTTGGAAACGCCCCGCGTGAAAACCGTGGAGGGAAGTGGTGGGCCTAGTCGGATTCGAACCAACAACCAAGGGATTATGAGTCCCCTGCTCTAACCGTTGAGCTATAGGCCCGGCGTGCTGATTTTGCGTGGGGCCGGAAGGGCGGCAAGCTTATTTCCCGGCTCCAAAAACGGAAGCCGATTTTGCACCGCAGAGGAACGCGGAGGAACGCAGATCAGGAAACGGTATTGAGTGGTTGGAGAGAAGGAGTCAATTCACCTGACGGATGAAATCTTCCAGCCCTGACCGTTTCTTCCCATCTGCGGTTCAGTCGTGGCGTTCAGCCAGCCTGCCGCCGAAATAGACGTTGCGCCCGGTCGGGGTTTTGTGATGATGCAGCCCCGCGTCGGAGCGTAGCTCAGCCTGGTAGAGCGCTTGGTTTGGGGCCAAGACGTCGCAGGTTCAAATCCTGTCGCTCCGACCACTTTATTGTGGGGTTTTCACGATTTCGCTGAATTCCCTGACAACTTCCTGACAGTATAGCAGCCGGCTGCTAAAAAAGACCTTTCCCCCACTGACGTTGAGAAACGCACGAAGTGGACTGTCGAGCGTGGTTCGACAGTCGTAAATATCTACCTCACTCCACACGGCGGCGAGGATTACTTCACGGTCTCTTATTGGGTGGATGGCAAGCGCGTCCGCCAAGTTTTCCCCACGCTCCAGAAGGCCAAGGACGTGGCCGCCGAAAAAGCCTCCCAGATGACGACCGGCGACCTGGGCGCGGCCAAACTCACCGACGCCGACAGCGCCGCCTACCGTCGGGCCGAGGCCCTGCTTGAGCCAGTGGGCGCTGCCCTGG
>CANMZY010000331.1:0-4319 GCA_947502425.1 Verrucomicrobiales bacterium | reverse complement strand
CTCGACGATCTGGACAAGGTGAACCGGCCGGCGACCCACAACCCGGCCTTCATCAAGAAGAACAACATAGCCACGAAGATTTTCATCGTCGTCGCCATCGTCGTCGGGATCGCCATCATTGCCGCCGGCGTCTTGGTGATCCAATTCCAGCGCTAAGAAAACGGCCCGCTACTCCTGTAGCCACCGGGCCGCGTCCATCGCTGCGTAGGTGATCAAGATGTCCGCCCCGGCCCGCCGCATCGCCAGCAAACTTTCCAGCGTCACCGCCCGCTCGTCGAGCCAACCCCGGGCCGCCGCCGCCTTCACCATCGAATACTCCCCGCTCACATTGTAGGCCGCCGTCGGCAGTCCGAACTCCGTCTTCACCCGGTGCAGGATGTCCAGATACGCCAGCGCCGGCTTCACCAGCACGATGTCCGCGCCCTCCTGGACATCCAGCGCCACTTCGCGCAACGCCTCGTTGGCGTTGGCCGGGTCCATCTGATAACTGCGCCGGTCGCCGAAGTGCGGTGTCGATTCCGCCGCCTCGCGGAACGGCCCGTAAAAGGCCGAGGCAAACTTTGCCGCGTAGGACATGATCGGCGTGTCGATGAAACCCTCGCCGTCAAGCCGTGCGCGGATCGCCCGCACCCGGCCGTCCATCATGTCGCTGGGCGCGACGAGGTCCGCGCCGGCGGCTGCATGACTGGCCGCCGTGCGCGCGAGCAGTTCCAGCGTGGGATCATTCAACACCCGTCCGCTGCGATCGCGCCGCGCGACCAGTCCGCAATGCCCGTGGGCCATGTATTCGCAGAGACACACATCCGTGATGACCAGGAGCGACGGCAGCTCCTTCTTCAGCGCGCGTATGGCGGTCTGCACGATGCCGTTGGCGGCATAGGCGCCGGACGCGCGTTCGTCCTTCTTCGCGGGAATGCCGAACAGCAGCACGGCGGGCACGCCGAGTTGCTGCGCGCGCGCGGCCTCGTTCACCAACTCATCGACGGAAAGCTGAAAGACACCGGGCATGGCGCTGATGGGCCGGCGGATTTTTTTTCCGGGACAGGCGAAGAGCGGCAGGACGAGCTGGCCGACGCTGAGATGCGTCTCGGCCACGAGCCGGCGCAGGGCAGGGGACTGGCGCAGGCGACGCAGTCGCGTGGCGGGAAACTCTCCGATGGATGACGAATTCATGCGGGCAGCCTAAACAAAACCGGCGCCACCGGCAATGCCGTCTTGCGCGGGGTGCGGACCAGGCCGCGAAACCACCCGGCCGCGGAGCGCTGGCCTCCGGCCCGGCGTGATTGAAACTCGTGAACCTCGCCGGGTCGGAGACCGGAGCTCCAGCAGCACAAAAAAATCCCCCGGCTTTACCCGGCGGGGGAACGGTGCGATAAACGCCCCGCGCATCGCTCATGAAAAAATTCGTTTACTGGCTGGCTCCATTTGTCTTCTTCGCCTTGTCCGCCTGCACGCTCCTCGAGCGGAGCGCGCCGCCGCCGCCGGTTCATCTCGGCGAACTGCCGGGGCTGAAGGACGACGGATTCACGCTGCTGCCGAATCAATGGCGGCTGCATCCGGCGGGCCGCCAGTTGCCGATGGGGGATTTCCCCGTGAACATCGCCGTCCATCCCGGCGGACGCTTTGCCGCCGTGCTGCATTGCGGCTATGGCCGGCACGAGATCATCGTGGTGGGTTTGAACCTGGAGAAGATCATTTCGCGCACGCCGGTCGCGCAGGCTTTTTACGGCATCACCTTCTCGGCGGACGGGAAGAAAATCTTTTGCAGCGGCGCGGATCGCGAGGTTGTTCATGCCTACAACTTTCACAAGGGAATCCTCAGCGATCATGTCACCATCGAGGCCGGCGACCGTTATGAGCGCGGCATTCCGGCCGGGCTGTGCGTGGATGTTGCCGGGAAAACCCTTTACGCCGCGAATGTCTGGGGGCACCGCGTCAGCGTCATTGATCTGGCCACGCGCCGGTTGACGCGAGAAATTTCGCTCAGCACGAACGCCCCGCCGCCCGCCCCGGCCTTGGGCACGGACGATCCCAACTTCAATTTCGACGAGGCCGCCGTCAGCAAGCGTGCCGCCGCCTTCCTCGACCGCACCACCTCCGCCGATCCTTTTCCCTACGCCTGCGTGCTCGACGAGAAACGTGGCCGGCTCTACGTGAGCCTTTGGGCGCAGGCGTCAGTCGCGGTCATCGACTTGAAAACCCTCGAACCCATCGCGCGGTGGCCGGTCGAGGAGCATCCGAATGAAATGCTGCTCGCGCCCTCGGGCCGCCGCCTGTTCGTGGCGAACGCCAACCGCAACACCGTCACCGTGCTCGACGCCGCGACCGGCGCACCCCTCGAGACGCTCGTCGCGGAAATGTTTCCCAGCGGCCTGCCCGGTTCCACGCCGAACAGCCTCGCGCTTTCGCCCGATGAAAAAACTCTTTACGTCGCCAACGCCAACATCAACAACGTCGCCGTCTTCGACGTCGCCACACCGGGCCGCAGCCGTTCGCTGGGCTTCATTCCCGTCGGCTGGTATCCGACTTCGGTGCGCGTCACGCCGGATGGGCGGCGTCTGCTCGTCGCCAACGGCAAGGGTGTCCGCCCGGTGGCCAATCTGCGCGGTCCGCAGCCGGGCGGCGATCCGTTCGTGCGGCGCGATCAATATGTCGGCGGGCTGCTGCGCGGCACGTTGAGCGTGATCGACCTGCCGGCGCGGGAAAAATTCGAGGCGGAGATGAAGCTGCACACCGCCGTGGCCTATCGCTGCGCGCCGTCCACGGCCTCGACTAACACGGCGGCCGCCGACCTGCTGCGCTGGCAGGATAATCCCGTTCCTCAAAAAGTCGGCGGCGTTTCGCCCATCAAGTATGTGCTCTACATCATCAAGGAGAACCGCACCTACGACCAGATTCTCGGCGACATGAAGGAAGGCAACGGCGATCCCGCGCTCTGCCTGTTCCCGGAGCGGAACACGCCCAACCATCACCGCCTCGCCCGTGAATTCGTGCTGCTCGACAATTTTTACGTCGATGCCGAGGTCAGCGCCGACGGCCACGAGTGGAGCATGGGCGCGTATGCCACGGACTTTGTGGAGAAAACCTGGCCGCTTTCCTACGGGCACAATCAGCGGAAACAATATCCCTATCCCTCGGAAGGGAGTTTCGCCATCGCCACGCCGGCCGGCGGTTATTTGTGGGACCGGGCGAAGGAAGCGGGCGTGACCTTTCGTAGCTACGGGGAGTTCGTCCAGAACGGGAAGACGCCCGAGGATCCCGCCACCACCCGCGTGGCCGCGCTCAAGGGCAATTTTGATCCAGGCTTCCGCGGATTCGACATGGACTATCCCGACGTGAAACGCGCCGAGCGTTTCATCAGCGAACTCCGGCGGTTCGAGACCGAAGGCGAAATGCCCCGGCTGCAGATTCTCCGGCTTCCCAACGATCACACCTCCGGCACCGCCTTCGGCAAACCTACCCCCGCCGCCTATCTGGCCGACAACGATCTGGCGCTCGGTCAGGTCGTCGAGGCCGTTAGCCGCTCGAAATTCTGGGCGCAGACCGCCATCTTCGTCATCGAGGACGACGCGCAGAACGGGCCGGATCACGTCGATGCCCACCGGTCCGTGGCCTTTGTTATCAGCCCGTACACGCGGCGCGGCGCGGTCGATTCCACCATGTATTCCACCAGCAGCATGCTGCGCACGATGGAACTGATCCTCGGTTTGAAACCGATGTCGCAGTTCGATGCCGCCGCGCGGCCCATGTTTGATTGCTTTCAGGCGCGTCCCGATCTGCGTCCCTACGCGGCGGTGCCGGTGGCGCACAACCGCCAGGAGCGCAACTCCAAGGGCGCTTACGGCGGCCGGCTCTCCGCGAAGATGGATTTCAGCCGTGAAGACGCCATCGATGATTTTTTGCTCAACGACATCATCTGGCGTTCCGTGCGCGGCGCGGACCGGCCGATGCCCGCGCCGAAGCGCTCGGCCTTCGTCCGCGCGGTGCTGAAGCTGGATGATGATGATTGAGGAGGGGAGGGGGAGAGCGGGAAAGCGGAAAGCGGGATGACCGTGGATGGCTGGAGCGGGTTTTGGAATCGCAGCGGGGTGGAGAGCGGATGGGCGGGTGTCCGGAGAGAGAGTCCCGCGAGGACGACCGAAAATAGCCCGGCGATTCATCGCTGGGATCGGAGCCGATCACCCGCAAGTCCCGCGGGGACGAAAGAACTCCATCCTGTCTTAGCCGAATCCATGTAGTTGAAAAGAGGCCACCGATTGGGGATTGATTGGTGGTAGATGAAAACAACGCAATCGTCGGGCACACGCCTGGATCACCAA
>CANMZY010000330.1:0-4324 GCA_947502425.1 Verrucomicrobiales bacterium | reverse complement strand
GCGCCGGCCTCACATCCACGCCGCGAAAGCTGGCGCTTCCCTTCAGATGCAGGCCCACCTTGCTGTAAAGATGACCACCCTCCCGCACGGTGACATTGACATCTGTCCGGATGGCGGCGCTGGCTCCCGTCCTCTTCTGGGTCCGCAAGAGTTCCATTTCCGGTTCGGCAATCTCAATGGACATACGCAAATTTTCCTGGCCCGTAAACAGCGCCTCCGCCTGCGCGGTGTGAGTCTCCTTCGCCACCACGCTGGACACCGGCACCACGGCCAGCCAGAGCGAAATTCCGGCCACGACCCGCCAGAAAGCCAACCGCCAGCCAATGATGATCGGGGCAAACACGCCTCCATAGACGCAATGTCGCGCAATACTCTCAATGTTTTTGTCACCGCGATCAACCGACGGTGGAGCGAGACTCCGTCGAGCCGTGCCGTGGTCACCAGCGCTGGAAGTGCCGCCGGCCAGCGAAAGACCGTCGGTGAATACGAGTTTGGAATCCTCCCCGCCGCCCTGGCTCATTCCTTCACCCCGGCGTCAAACAGCACGACTTCATCCACGAACAACTCCGCCTTCTCGTCGTCCGCTCCCGGGAGGAAAAAGAAGATGTCATCCACCAGGTTTCCCGGCTGGAACGGCAAGTTGGCCGTGCCGTCTTTGCGCACCGTGTCGCGGGCCAAATCGACGTAGTGCGTGGTCCATTCGCCCTATTTCAAATTGTTCAGGCGCACATGGCGGTTGTCCTGCACCGTGGCGTCGAAGATTTGCAGCGTCAGGGCGGAGGCCCCGGTGAGGTGATAACGGAAACGCAGCTTGGTCTTCGCGCCGACGGGACGGGGCGGCTCGATTTGCAGGCTGATCATCCGGTCCTGGCCCCCTTCATCGGCAGGCTCCGCGCCGCCCACCACTGCGCGCCCACGGGAGGTTTCTCCACGATCTCGAAATCACCCGGCCAGTATTTCTCCTTGAGGCCGGTGTCGAACGCGGCCAGAAAAATGACACGGTGGGGAAACGGCTCCGGTTCCGGCGGCCGCGCCGGATCGTTGGCGAAGAAAATCACGTCGTCGATGCACAGCTCGTAGTTCGCGCGCTCTCCGGCGCGGCCGGCGAAAATTTCGAAATCATCCATCCGCTCGTCGACGTCGAAAGGTTCGGGGCTGCCGTTGTTGCGCCGCGCATCGCGCGTGAAGTTCAGCGTCACCTCCGACCATCGGCCCGTCGTGAGACCGGTGACGTTGATCTGGCAATTGTCCTCGCGCGTGAGGCTGAAGTGCTGAAAGGTCGCGTCCGTGCCGCCCTGAAGAAAGCAACGGAGAAAAAGCCCGTTCTCGCGGCCCATGCGCGGGCCGGGGACCGGATTGATGCCGGTCATCACGGCGCTGTTCTTTGGCTCTGGCCGCGCCGCCAGAGCCCAAGGCAGTGCGATTGCCCGGATACTTTGGAAGGTTGTTCGTTTCCGCCGGGCCGAACCAGGCGTAGTCCGGGGTGCGCCCCTCGAAATCACACGCCGCCCAGATGCGATGCGGAAAGGAGGCGGGCCGCCGGACGTTCGCCTTTGCCACACCCCGGCCGGGTGTCTCGGCACCTTCACTGCGGAGCGCCCGGCATAGCAGGCAGGCCACGACCAATTTTCCGGAAACGGATTGGGAGTGCATGATGCAGTTTGGCCGCTTCGACCCCGGAAGCAAAGCTGAGCTTTGGTAGTGTCCTGATTTGCTCTTCGTCGGAGCGCGGCTGGGTCGTCCTCGACCAGTCGCAGCAGGGTCGTCACTGCTGCGGCTGGTCCCGCGGCGCACGGGACACAGCCGCGCTCCTTGCAAATTCGGACACCACCCGAACCTTCGCCGCGAGTTTCCAACCAGTTCGACGGGGATTCGCCACCGGTCCCGCCTCATCTTCCCGCTTTGCAACCATCCGCTGCTGGCGTAGCTTCCGCCCTCTCAGAAAATGCCGAGTGTCTTTATCAAAACCTACGGGTGCCAGATGAACGAGCGCGACAGCGAGGCCGTCGCCGCGCAGCTCGTGGCCAAGGGCTACACCCTCGCGCCGTCCGAGCGCGTCGCCGACGTGGTGCTGCTCAACACCTGCAGCGTGCGCGACGCCGCCGAGCAGAAGGCCATCGGCAAAATGCAGAATCTCGCCGCCGACGTGCGGAAGAACCGGCCCGAGGTCATCCTCGGCTTCATGGGCTGCATGGCGCAAAGCCGCGGACAGTCGCTCATCGACAAGCTGCCCGACGTGGACCTCGTGCTCGGCACGCAAAAATTCCATCGAGCGGCGGAATATCTCGACGAGCTGTTCGCCGGGCGGCGCGACAAGATCGTGGACGTGGCGGAGGAGGAGGCGAGCGAGGCGAAAATCCGCGAGCACGTCCTGAACGGCGGCGGGGCGCAGGCCGTCACCGCCTTCGTCAGCATCATGCAAGGCTGCAATCAATACTGCACCTTCTGCATAGTGCCCTACACGCGAGGCGAGGAGCGCAGCCGCACCATTCCCGACATCGTGGCCGAGTGCCGCGAACTCGTCGCGCGCGGTGTGCGGGAAATCACCCTGCTTGGCCAGATCGTCACGAGCTACGGAAAGCGCGGTTGGAGTTCAAGCTTTAGCTTGTCCGAAAATCCGCCGCCGCCCGACACGCTGAAGCGTGAACTCCAACGTAAATCCCCCTTCGTGCAGCTCCTCGAAGCCGTCCATGAAATCGACGGGCTGGAGCGCATTCGTTTCACCTCGCCGCATCCGAAAGGCTACGGCGACGATCTGGTCGAGGCCTATGCGGCGTTGCCGAAACTCGTCGAGAGCGCGCACATTCCTGTGCAGAGCGGCAGCGACCGCGTGTTGAAGCTCATGCACCGCGGCTACACCCGCGAGCGCTTCCTCGGCATCATCCAAAAGCTCCGACGCGTGCAGCCCGGCATGGGCATCACCACCGACATCATCGTCGGCTTTCCTGGCGAGACCGAGGCGGACTTCGACGAAACCCTCTCGCTCGCGCGCGAAGTCGGATTCGACAACGCCTACATTTTCAAATATTCGCAGCGCAAAGACACCCCGGCGGCGGCCATGCCCGACCAGGTTCCGCAGGAGGTGATCGAAGCCCGCCACGCCCGCCTGCTGCTGCTCATCAACGAAATCGCCGGCCACAAATACGAACAGCACATCGGCGGACGCGCGCAAATCCTCGTCGAAGGGCCGAGCCGGACCAACGCGGCGCGCTTCATGGGCCGCACCCGCAGCAACAAGATTGTTTTGTTCGACGGCTCGGAGCGCCATCGCGGCCAGCTCATGGACGTGCAGGTGACGCGCACCGGTTCCTTCACGCTCTACGGTGATCCGGCGATTGTGAACCTCGATTGAAGTGAATCAGCCTTTTCATCTGGCCGCATTCCTGATTTCTTAGTCCAAGATGTTGACGTTAAAACTTTCCACACTGGCCATCGCGCTCGGCACACTGGCGGCGGGGCTGAACTTGTATGGCCTGCTCAAGCCGGCGGCTTTCGGCGCGGCGGCGCGTAAATTTCCGCGCAACACGCCCGCCGGCTGGGTGCTGATGCTGCTCGGCACCGCGTGGTTTCTTTACTACGTCAGCCAGGAATCCGTCGCGGATTTCACAAGCATGAAATCCATTTTCTACCTGGTCTTCGGCCTGGTCGGCATCGGCGCGTGCCTATTCGTGCAGGATTTTCTCGCCGTGCGCGGCCTCGCCGTGGTGCTGCTCCTGCTGGCGAAACTGATGGTGGACACGGGCCGTCCGCATCTTGGGGACACGAATTGGACGCTCGTCATTCAAGGCTGGGCCTACGTGATGGTGACGGCTGGCATCTGGTTCACCGTCTCGCCGTGGAAGTGCCGCGATCTCATCACCTGGGCGACGGCCAGCGAAGGCCGCATCCGGCTGTTGAGCGGGGTGCGCCTTGCCTTCGCGCTGCTCGTGCTCGCGCTCGGCCTGACAGTCTTCCGTGCCTCATGAAGCACCCGCCGGCTTGTGAGCGACAACAAAATCCTCGTCATTCGCGGCGGAGCAATTGGTGATTTCATTCTGACCCTGCCGGTGCTGACCGCGCTGCGTGCGCAGTTCCCCCAGACCCGCCTCGAAGTCCTCGGCTATCCGCACATCGCTCAGCTCGCCGTCGCCGGCGGACTCAGTGACGCCGTACGCGCGATTGACGCGCGACCGCTCGCCGGATTTTTCGCCCGTAACGGCCCGCTCGATCCCGCGCTGGAGGAATATTTCTCCGGCTTCCCCATCGTCATCTCCTACCTCTTCGATCCCGACGGAATTTTTCAGGCGAACGTCGCGCGCTGCACGAAGGCGCAATTCCTCGTCGG
>CANMZY010000329.1:0-4356 GCA_947502425.1 Verrucomicrobiales bacterium | reverse complement strand
ATGAATTGATCAATGGGATTGCGAACGAGCCTGCGGTTTTGGACAGCGGGCGGTTTTGGATTCGAGACGGGCTTGAGGGACCAGAGGTCCAGCCGTTGGCCGCCGAAAATTTTCACGATGGGATTGCGCGGATCGTGCCAGGCGTCGCCGAGCTGTTCGCCGGGTTTCAACGGTGACGTCACGCTCGCCACGGCGGTTTCCGGCCACGGTGCGCCGTCGCGGATCCACCGCTCCAGCACGGCGATGTCGTTCGTCGTCAGCTTTTCCTTGGGCGGCATTTCCAGTTCCTTCCTGATGTGACTGACCGCCTGAATCAGGAGGCTGGCCGCAGGTTTGCCGGGCACGAGGGCGGGGCCGGTGTCGCCACCCTTGAGCAGGGCCGCGCGCGAATCCATGCGCAGCCCGCCCTTCTGCTTGTCCAGGCCGTGACAGCTCACACAACGCGCGTCGAGCAAGGGCTTCACCCGGCTGACGAAATGCGCGCGGGCCGCCTCGTCGTCCGCGCGAACGGCGAAGCCCGCGAGCAGCCCGGCGAGGGCGATGACTCGGCAGGGGTTCACGCTCGAATCATAGCGCGTCCGGGGCGGGCGAGGCAATGTTCATCAGCGAACTCGGCGTGGTATCTGGGAGTGCTGCGACTGGTCGCAGCCTTTTCGTGTTGTGACTTGTCACTACGCATCACGCCTCTCACGCGCACGGTTCGGCGACTAGTCGCCGGACGAAAAGGCGGTGACAAGTCCTCGCACTCCAAAGCCGGCGGCTCAAACTTTCCTTTAACCGTCGGTGTCCTGTGGCATACTGCCCGCATGTTCCTCCACGGCGCTCCCGGCTCGCGGCGCGAATTTCTGGCTCGCACCGGCGCGGGTTTTGGCGCGCTGGCCCTGGGCGCGTTGCTCCGACAGGACGCGCGCGGGGAGCAGCCGTTCCGCCGGCCGGTCATTGATCCGCTCAACCCTTTCGCCACGCGCCCGCCCCATTTCGCGCCCAAGGCGAAGTCGGTGATTTTTCTTTTCATGGTCGGGGGGCCGTCGCATGTCGATACCTTCGACTACAAGCCGGAGCTGCAAAAGCTCGATGGCCAGCCGGTGCCGGCCTCGATCAAAAAAGCGGTCGAAGCGACGAAATTTGCGAACGTCTTCCACGGCTGCAAGGAGGAGCTGATGGCCAGCCCGTGGAAGTTCGCGCAGCACGGCCAGAGCGGGATGTGGGTGAGTGAATTGTTTCCCCACATGGCGCGGCATGTTGATGACGTCTGCTTCATCCATTCCCTCCAGGCCGACAGCAACAATCACGCGCCCGCCAGCTATCAGCTTCATACCGGCGACATCCGTCCCGGCAAGGCCAGCCTTGGCTCGTGGGTCACCTACGGACTCGGCACGGAAAATCAGAATTTGCCCGGCTACGTGATGCTCTTCGACGCCGGCCCGCTCGGCGGCGGGCCGAATTATTCCAACGGCTTTCTCCCCGCCGCGTTTCAGCCGACACGACTCCGCGACAAGGGCACGCCTGTGCTCGATCTCCTGCCGCCGGAAGAATTCGCCCCCGGCCAGCGCACCTCGCTCGATCTCATCCGCGAACTAAATTTGCAACATCGCGCCACGCGGCCGGGCGTCACGGAACTCGACGCGCGCATTGCCAGCTACGAGCTTTCCTACCGGATGCAGTCCGCCGCGCTCGAGGTCGGCAACCTGGACACCGAGCCGGAATATCTGCGGCGCAGTTACGGTTTCGAGGACAAAGAAAAGCGCACGGCGAGCTTTGCGCGGAAATGTCTGCTCGCGCGGCGCCTCGTCGAGAAGGGGGTGCGCTTCGTGCAGCTTTACGATATGCCGGACAAGGACGGCTGGGATGCGCACGCCAAGCTCGTGGAAAATCACGCACCGCGCGCCCGCTGGACCGATCAGCCCGTGACCGCGCTGCTCGCCGACCTCAAGCAGCGCGGCCTGCTCGACACCACCCTGGTCATCTGGGCCGGCGAATTTGGCCGCACGCCCATGATGCAGGGCGATAAGGGCCGTCAGCACAGCGCCGCCGGGTTCACCATCTGGATGGCCGGCGGCGGCGTGAAACCCGGCCAGCGCATCGGGGCCACGGATGAAATCGGCCTGCTCGCGGTGGATCGTCCGCATCCGTTCCGGGATCTGCACGCGACGATTCTGGCGGCTCTCGGCGTCGGGCACGAGGAACTGGGTTTTGAGGTCAACGCGCGCATCGAGCGCCTCACCGGTGTGGCGGGCAGCGCCAAAATAATTCCGGGGGTGCTCGGCTGAAATTCGTTTTCCCGCGCTGGCTTTGGCAAAAGCTTTTCCTTAGCCTGCCACCTTCATGAAATTCTTTGTCCGGTTTTCCGTGGCGCTCTTCGCCGTGACCACCTTCGCCGCCGACCAGCCGCAGTTCGGGCACGCGTGGACGCGCAACATGGTTTCCGCCGAGCGTGGGCTGCCGGAGGCGTTCGATCCAAAAACCGGCAAGAACATCCAGTGGACGGCCCGGCTCGGCTCGGAATCGTACGCCACTGCGGTCGTGGCCGGCGGGCGCGTTTACCTCGGAGCGAACAACGCCGAACCGCGCGATCCCAAGCACGTCGGGGATCGCGGTGTGATGATGTGCTTCGATGAAAAGGACGGTCATCTGCTCTGGCAACTTGTCGTGCCGAAACGCGAGGAGGACATTTATCACGACTGGCCCAAGACCGGCATGTCATCGCCGGTGACAGTGGAAGGTGAGCGCGTGTACATGGTAAACAATCGCGGCGTGGTGATGTGCCTCGACGCGCGCGGGATGGCCAACGGCAACGACGGCCCTTTCCGCGACGAGGGCAGGTTGATGACACCCATCGGCACGAACGCCCCGCCGCAACCGCTCGCGTCCGGCCCGCTCGACGCAGATGTCCTATGGCTCTTCGACCTTACCAAGGACGCGGGCATCTGGTCGCACGACGGCGCGCACAGTTCGATTCTCATTCACGGCGATTACCTCTATCTGAACACCGGCACCGGCGTGGACAACACGCATCGCAAAATCCGCACACCGGACGCGCCCAGCCTCGTCGTGCTCGACAAGCGCACGGGCCGTCTCGTCGCGCGCGACCACGAGCACATGGCGCCGCGCATTTTTCACTGCACCTGGTCGTCGCCGTCGCTGGCGAAAGTGGACGGGAGGGAAATGATATTTTTCGCAGGCGGCAACGGGATTGTTTACGCCTTCGAGCCGCTGACGAAAGCGGCGGACGGAGTGCAGACGCTCAAGAAAATATGGCAGTTCAATTTCGATCCCGACGCGCCGGCCGAGGAAGTGCACCGCTACACCAGCAACCGCGCCACCGGCCCCAGCAACATTTACGGAATGCCGGTCTTCCATGAGGGCAGCCTCTACGTCGCAGGTGGCGGCGACTGGTTTTGGGGCAAGAACGAGGCGTGGCTGAAATGCCTCGACCCGCGCGGCTCCGGTGAACTCACCACGAACGCCGTGCGCTGGGTGTATCCGCTGGGCCGGCATACGATGGCCACACCGGCGGTTCACGACGGCCTGGTGTTCGTCACCGACGCGATGCGGATGCTGCATTGCGTGGATGCGAAGTCCGGCAGGGCGGTTTGGACGCACGAGCTTGGCGGCGAAATCTGGGCCTCCGCGCTGATCGCGGACGGGAAGGTTTTCATCGGCACGCGGCGCGGCGATTTCTGGGTCTTTGCCGCGAGCCGGGAAAAGCAGGTGTTGAGCAGGACCGAATTCGGCGCCGGGATTGCCGGCACCGCCGTGGCCGCGAACGGAGTGCTCTACGTTTCCACCGCGAAGAATTTGTATGCGATCCGGCGCAAGGCGGAGTAAACCCGGGCACGAATCTTTCTTGAACAGAAGGAAACAGAGTCAATGGAGAAAAGACGTGGGCTGGGCAAGCTCAGGAAAGGGCGGCTCGCGAACGTGGCGGAATGGTGAGTGGGTTGGAAAAGAGCTCGCCCTCACCCCGGCCCTCTCCCCCGGGGAGAGGGAGAATGGCCGACCGTCGTCTGGCCTTCATCACGCTTCTGGTTTTCGGCGCGGGCGGGCAGAGGCGGCGAGATTTTCAGCATCTCCAAGTGTGAACCAGCGTCCAAGAACGTCTCCCTCTCCCCCAGGAGAGGGAGGCGTTTCGCCGCCGAGGCCTGGCGTCGCGCTGAGATTGGCGAACTCGCCGAGGAAGAATTGGAGAATGGAAATCGAACACCTCACCCCGGCCCTCTCCCCACTCTCCAAAGGCACACCTCATCCGGCTGCGCCACCTTCTCCCTATCCGATGCGGAGAAGGGAATCGAGGCGGAGAGGGGGAGTTCTACGCAATGATCCCCTTGACCACTTCGCCATGCACGTCGGTCAGGC
>CANMZY010000328.1:0-4359 GCA_947502425.1 Verrucomicrobiales bacterium | reverse complement strand
GGCGGTCGTGATGCCGTAGCCGATCTGGATTTTATCGTCGATGGTCACGGCGCGGAATTTGGGTTCCGGCACGTCGGCGGCGAGCGCGGCGGCGACTCCGCCGCACAGGAGAAGGGAGAAGATTTTAGTTTGCATGATGGCCTTTCTGGTTAGTGAATTAGAAGCAGTGGAAACCATTCCGGCCGCGAATTCAAACAATCAAATTGCCGGGCATGAGCGGGTCGATGCGGCGCAGAGCGGCGGTCATCGTGTCAGTTTATCGAGTATCCAAGCGCACCAGCATTTGCTAATGACTGTGCATTCTCATGAGCCGTTTGCTTTCACTGTCGCGGATCGTCCTGGCGCTGGCCGCCCTGGCCGGTTCGATCGCGCGGGCGGTTCCACCCGCGGAGGACGGTTTCAAACCGCTCACCGCCTGGCGCGGCTATGTGAGCCCCGACACCATGCCGGACGGTTGGAAGATCGAGGACGGGGTTATTTCGCTCGCCAAAGGCGGAAAGGGACTCTTTCTCGTCACCAAGGAGGAGTTCGGCAATTTCGATCTCACCTTCGAGTGGAAGATTTCAGAGAGCGGAAACTCGGGCGTGTTTTACCGCAGCGACGAGCGGCACGCCTCGCCGCCGCACACCGCCCCCGAATATCAAATCCTCGACAACCGCCTCGCCAAAGAACCGCGCCGCTCGGCCGGTGCCTGCTTTTCCGTTTACGCGCCGGCGAAAGATGCCACCAAACCGGTTGGCGAATGGAACTCCGCCCGCATTCTGATGCAAAGCAATCACGTCGAACACTGGCTCAACGGCGAAAAAATCGTCGAGTATGAACTCGGCTCCGCTGCTTGGAAACAGCACGCGGCCAAAAGCGATTTTGCAGCCGGCCTCGACTTTGGCCGCCTGGCCCGGGGCCGCATCGCCCTGCAAGGAAAGGGCGACGCCGTGTGGTTTCGGAAATTCATGATCCGCGTCCTGCCCGACCTGCCCGCTGGTGGATGGCCGGACCGAATCCTGTTTCTGGGCAACAGCCTCACGCGCCACGGGCCGCTCGCCGCCATCGGCTGGACGAACAACTGCGGCATGGCGGCCAGCGCGCCGGAAAAAGATTACGTCCACTTGCTGCTGCGCCGCTTCGCCGCCGCCAACGGCGGACGCGAGCCGGTGGCGATGATCGAGAACATCGCGGACTTCGAGCGGCAACATGGCGTGATGGATGTCGGCACCACCTTCAAGAAATTTGCCGAGTTCAAACCCGACATTGTGATCCTGCAGATCGGCGAGAACGTTCCCGCCCTCGCCACCCCAGAGGCCCGGGCCAAATTCCAGAAAGCGGTCGCTGCGCTGCTCGTCGTCCTGAAGCCCGGCGCCTGGGACTACAACCCGCGGCTCCTCGTTTGCAGCACTTTCATGACTGATAAAACCAAGGATGAAATTTTGCGCCAGGTCTGCAAGGACGCGGGTGCGGCCGGTGTCTTTGTGGACCTGAGTGCCCTCGGCCAGGACGAATCGAACCGCGCCCGCGCCGAACGCAAGATCGACCACGGCGGCGTCGGGGGTCATCCGGGCGACAAAGGCATGGCCGCCATCGCCGACGCGATTTGGAAAGCCTGGCGGCTCCTTCCCCGGTAAACCCACTCACGAAAAACGAATCCCATGAAAAATATATTTCTCACCATGAACCTCCGCCTGGAAATGCCGGCTTCCGCCGGCAGAAACCCAGCCAGCCCCAAGGAGCGGCCGGCTGAAGCCGGCCGGCCAATCCCGTTCGGCGGTGCCAAGGGCGAAACTTTCGTCCGGAGATTTCTCGCCCTGCTCTCCATCACCGGAGCGCTTCTCCCCTCATCCCTGCCCGCTGCGGAGAACAGCGTCCTGGCTCCCGGCGCGAAGCTGGAAAAGCTGGCGCTGGAATTCGACTTCACCGAAGGCCCGACTTGCGACGCCGCCGGCAACGTCTTTTTCACCGATCAACCTTTCAATCGCATCATGAAATGGAGCGTCGAGGGCAAGCTCTCCACGTTCATGAAGCCGGCGGGACGCGCCAACGGCATGTGCTTCGACGGCCAGGGGAACCTCCTGGCATGCGCGGACGAGAAATCCGAGCTGTGGTCCATCGCGCCCGACGGCAAGGTCACGGTGCTGGTCAAGGATTTCGGCGGGCAACGGCTCTGCGGCCCGAACGACGTCTGGGTGCGGCCCGACGGCGCGCTGTATTTCACCGATCCGTTCTACAAGCGCCCGTGGTGGACGCACCAAAAACGGCCGCAGGATGGGGAGCACGTTTATTTCCTTTCCGCCGACCGCAAGAACTTGAAACGTGTGGCGGAAGATCTCAAGCAGCCGAACGGGATCATCGGCACGCCGGACGGAAAAAATCTCTACGTGGCCGACATCGGCGCGGGAAAAACTTACTGTTACGACATCCAGTCTGACGGAATGCTCACCAACAAGGCCCCGTTCTGCGCGCTCGGGTCGGACGGCATGACGATCGACAACGAGGGCAACCTTTACCTGACCGGGAATGGCGTGACGGTTTTTGACAAGGCCGGCAAGAAGATTGAGAACATCAAGCTGCCCGGCTGGACGGCGAATGTCTGCTTCGGAGGCAAGGACCGGCAGACGCTGTTCATCACTTCCGGCAAGGGGCTTTACTCGATTCAGACCCGGGTCAAGGGAGCCAACCCGGCCAAGTGAGCGCCGGCAGTGGCGTCGCCCACTTCCCGGGTGGTGTCCTGATTTGCACTTCGCCGGGGCTGGGCGTCCTTGACCAGCCGCCGACGGGTCGAAAGCGCTGCGGCTGGTCCCGCGCCGAGCGGGACACAGCCGCGCTCCATGCAAATTCTGTCACGCCCACTTTCCGCGTGCGTTCGCGGCGTCGGCTCCGTATCTTCGCGCCACTTTTTTATGGCCAACCTTAAACCATTTGCCTCCCTGCGACCGAAACCCGAACTCGCCGCCAACATCTGCGAGCTGCCCTACGACGTGATGTCGTCCGACGAAGCGCGCCAGATGGCCGCCGGCAACCCGCTCAGCTTCCTCCACGTGAGCAAGCCGGAAATCGACCTTCCGCCCGGCACCGACCTGTATTCTCCGGCCGTCTATGCGCGGGGCCGGGAGAATTTTCAGAAGCTCATCGCCGACGGCGCGCTCCGGCAGGATGCGCAACCCTGCTTCTATCTTTACCGCCAGATCATGGGCCAGCATACGCAGACCGGCCTCGTCGCCGCCGCGAGCTGCGAGGAGTATTTGCAGAACATCATCAAGAAGCACGAGTTCACCCGGCCGGACAAGGAAGACGACCGCGTGCGCCACATCGAGGCGCTGAACTCGCAGACCGGCCCGGTCTTTCTGACCTACCAGGCTGTCCCCGCCATCGACGAACTCGCGAAGAAAAAAACTGCGGAACCTCCGGCCATCGACTTCACCGGCAGCGACGGCGTGCGCCACACCGCGTGGGTCTTGAGTGGCGCGGCGGACATCCAGTTCATCGGGCAGACCTTCGCGCAGATTCCCTATCTCTACATTGCCGACGGCCATCATCGCAGCGCGGCGGCGGGGCGGGTGTACCAGTCACGCAAGGGCGCGGGTCACAGCGGGCAGTTTCTGGCCGTGATTTTTCCCCATAACCAGATGCAGATTCTGCCCTACAACCGCGTGCTGAAAGATCTCCACGGGATGACACCCGCGCAGTTGCTGGAGAAGCTGGATGGCGTGTTCGTGCTGCAGAAGAACAGCGGGGTGTCGAAGCCGGCGGGCAAACATCATCTCGGCCTGTATCTCGAAGGCGCGTGGCACACCCTGACCTTTCGTGAACATTTCTTCCGTACGAACGACCCGATTGAAAAGCTCGACGTGACCCTGCTGCAAAAATATGTCCTCGATCCGTTCTTCGGCATCGACGACCCGCGCACCAGCAAGCGCATCAATTTCGTCGGCGGCATCCGCGGTGCGGCGGAGTTGGAGAAGATTGTGAACCGCGGCGAGTACGCGTGCGCGTTCAGCATGTTCCCGACGAGCATCGAGGATTTGATGATCATCGCCGACGCGGGAGGGATCATGCCGCCGAAGAGCACGTGGTTCGAGCCGAAGCTGCGCGACGCGATGTTCTGCCACCTGATCTGAGCGGGGGCGACGCCGCAGGGGAAATATTTTTGCTCCCTCCATTTCCAGTGGAAGAGATGCGGCTCCTGACTGCCAACAGAACCACGCTCGCCCTCACCCCGGCCCTCTCCCCCGGGGAGAGGGAGAAGTTTCTGGACGCGGATTCACATTCGGACGCGTCGAGAACTCTTCCCGTGTTTTCCCCGCTGACGGCCGGAAATCGAGAGCGCAACGAAAGCAAAACAGCGGCGCGCGTTTCTCCCTCTTGTAA
>CANMZY010000327.1:0-4366 GCA_947502425.1 Verrucomicrobiales bacterium | reverse complement strand
GTCCATCGACCGCCGGCCCGCTTTCGTAGAACTGGACTTCGAGGGAGTAAAAAGCTCGTGCCCCTGCAGGAGGGTGTTGATGGTGGCCACGAGCGGCACCTAGCTGCCCAGCCGGGCCGCGTTGGTGCCGGTTTTACGGATGAGCAGCCGGTAGGTTTCAAAGGTCTGCGCGTTGGGGAATCCACCGGCCGGCGGGTCGAGGATTTCCTCGATCGTGTGTGGAATATTGAAACCGGGATCAGCGTAGAGCAGATAGAACCAGCCGCCAGGCCGGACGTTCATGGTGAGATTGAACTGCTCAAACGCCGCCGGATCGTCGGTCATGTTGAAATGAACGAAAACCTTGCCGCGTTCCTCGCCGAGCGACGCATCCGCGCGCAGGCTCCAATAGACGGCCAGGTCCCCTTCATCCAGCGTCAACGCCCGCGCGAAACGATACAACGCGCTCATCCAATAGTGGCCGACCACGCCGCGCAGCTCCCCGCTGGTCACGACCATGTCGCGCAACGTCCAGCCGGAAGCGTTGGTGAAGGTGCTGTGGAAAAGCACCGATTCCCCGGCGCCGATAGCGAACTGATCAGTAGCCTGGACCGGGGCGGCGAGGAGGAACATGCAGGCCACGAAAAGAACGGCGATCATCTCCACCGGATGCACGAATCGAAATCTGCTTTGGGACGCTGCGTGGTTCATGGCCGTCCGCCGGGCGATGCCCGGCGCATCCGTTACTTCAACTCCTGAATCCGCGCGTTCCGGATCATCACATGCGGAATCGCGCCACGGCTCAGTTCCTGAAAACCAAGGTGGCCACGACGCGGGCGCTCCCGGAGCGGCACCGCCAGGGTGTTGTCATGGCGTTTCACCGCGTTCGTCTGCGTGTTCAAGTCCGCATCGTGTATTTTCTCGCCGTTCAAAATCACGAGGAGGCGCGGGCCGCGCAATTCGACGTAATAGCGATTCCACTCCGTCGGCTTGTAGAGTTGTTTGGCCGGCGCGAGCGCGCGATAGAGACCGCCGGTGAGTTCTGAATCCTTCGCGCTGGGGTTGTAGCGGAAGTCCGCCATCTGAAGTTCCATCCCGTCGAAGGCCGGGTCACCCTTCATCGGCGCGCGCAAGGCCAGGCCGCTGTTACCCGTCTCGCCGAGCTTGAACTCGTATTCAAGAATGAAGTCACCGTATTCCTTCTCGCTCATCAGCCACGAGCCGCGCGGGCCTTCGGGCTGGAGCACGCCGCCCTTCACGAGCCACACCGTGCCGGTCGGGCCGGGCTTGGCAACATCGTTCCACGCGCCGACACGCCAGCCGGCGGGCACTCCTTCCTTGGGAAACAGCGCAATGAACGCCGTGCCTTTGTCCCGCTCACAGCAGGTGTCGGAGGAAGCGGCGCAGCCGGTGATGAACGTGAGCGCGGCGACACAACCCCAAAGAACGACAGGCATCGAATTCATGGTTGAAGTGAAAGGCCAGATGGTGGTCCGGTCAAGGTCGGGGATTGTTCCGACCGGCGATCGGGCCGGCCCGGGGAACGGGTGGGCGCACCGCGCCCTGACGGCCACCCCAACTTCATCACGCCTTGAACTCGGCCAGTTTCGCGGAGGCCTTCTCCCACTCGGCGGTGGCCGTCTCGAGCTCGTGCTGGACGCCGGACAGTTCGCGGTTCAGGTGCATGGCCTGGCCGGCCTTCCCGTAGGTCTCCGGCTTTTCCAGTTCCACGACCAGCTCGGCCTGCTGCGTTTCCAGCCGCGCGACTTCCCTTTCCAGCTTGCTCACGGCCTGGAGCAGCTCCTTGTGCGCGGCGGAGCGGTTCTGCCGCTGCTCGGCTTCGAGCCGTTTTTGTTCCTTCGATTTGCCGGCGACCTTTTCCACGGCGGGCGCGGCGGCCTTCCGCACGCTGCCGTCGGAGGTGAGCGCGGCGCGTTCCGAAGTCGCGGCGGTGCGGTCGAGGTAATACTGATAATCCCCGCTGTAGCGCGTGAGTTTTCCGGCGTTGACATGGACCACGCTCGAGGCCAGGGCGCGGATGAAATAAACATCGTGGCTGATGAAAATGAGCGTGCCCTGGAACTGCTTCAACGCCCCGACCAGCGCGTCGATGCTCGGCATGTCGAGATGTGTCGTCGGCTCGTCCATGAGCAGCAGGTTGGGCGGATCAAGCAGGAGCTTGATGAGCGCGAGCCGGCTTTTTTCGCCGCCGCTCAGGACGCTGATTTTTTTGAACACGTCGTCGTCACGAAAAAGAAACGAGCCGAGCACCGAGCGGACAAACTCCTCGGTGACGCGCTGCGGCGTGTCGAGCGCCTCCTCGAAGACGGTGCGCTGCGCCTGGAGCATCTCGACGCGGTACTGCGCGTAGTAGCCGGCCTTGGCGTTATGGCCGAGCGTGCGCGTGCCGGACTGAAAGGGCAGGACGCCCGCAAGAATTTTAAGCAACGTCGATTTGCCCGCGCCGTTCGGGCCGACCAGCACCGTGCGCTGGTCGCGCTCGGCGATGAATTCCATGCCGTCATAGACGACGTGCTCACCGTAGGCGTGATGAATGTCTTCCAGCGTGATAACCTTCTGCCCGCTGCGCTGCGGCTGGGGAAAGGAGAACCGGATTTTCTTCGCGTCCGAGACGGGCGCTTCGATCTTCTCCATGCGCGCGATCTGCTTGAGCTTGCTCTGCGCCTGGCTCGCCTTGCTGGCCTTGGCCCGGAAACGGTCGGCGAACTCCTGAAGATGCGCGATTTCCTTCTGCTGATTTTTGTAGGCAGCGAGCAACTGCGCCTCGCCGGCCTCGCGCTGAACGAGGTATTCCTCGTAGTTGCCGCGGTAGCGGAAGACCTTCGACTGGCGGATTTCCAGGATCGTGTTGACGAGCTGGTTCAGAAACTCGCGGTCATGCGAGATCATCAAAATCGCGCCGGGATAGTAGCGCAGATATTCCTGAAACCAGATGAGCGCCTCCAGATCGAGATGGTTGGTCGGCTCGTCGAGCATCAGCAAATCCGGCTCCTGCACGAGCAGCCGCGCGAGATAGGCGCGCATCACCCAGCCGCCGCTCATCTCGCGGGCGGGCCGGTGGAAATCGCTCTCGCGGAAACTGAGGCCAGCGAGAATGTTCTTGGCCATCGGTTCGAGCCGGTAGCCGCCGAGTTCATCGAAGCGCGCCTGCACCTCGTGAAAATCCTCCGAGTCCTGGTCGTGGCCGGCGTTGAAGGCCTTGATCCGCTTTTGTAGTTCGCCCATCTCCGGCGTGATGGCGGTGGCGAGTTCGAGCACCGTCTCGTCACCGGCGGGCGCGCTTTCCTGCGGGAGATAACCGACGGAGACGCCGCGTTGAAAGTTGACCTGGCCTTCGTCGGGGGATTCGGTCTGGAGGATGATGTTGAAGAGCGTGGACTTGCCCGCGCCGTTCGGGCCGACCAGCCCGATGCGGTCCTCGCGGTTCACCTGCAACGAGACATCCTCGAACAGGGTGCGACCGCCGAAGGATTTGCCGACTTCAGAAAGCGTTAACATTCAGGCCGGGTATCATGGCGGAGTGCACGGCGGCAAACAAGCTCAAGGTGAAAATTTCAGTTCGCCGGGCCGATGAAGAGCGCGCCGCTCTGGTTCGTGCCGACGAAGGAGCCGAAGATGGCGTTGGTGTTTTGCAGCACGGCCCCTTTGAGCGGAACCGGCAAGGTGATGGCCGGATGTTTGAAGCTGCCGAAGACCAGGCCGTTGGTCACGGTGATGGCGAGGACGAGCTGATTGGTGCCGTCGGTGACGGTGAAGACATTGTTCGTGCCGAGGGTGACCTGGTTGGTGAGGGGGCCGGGGAGGTTGCCGCCGGTCAGAATCACGGTGCCGTTGGTCCAGTTCAAGGCGCGGGTGCCGGCGGCGGGCGGGGCGTAGGGCGAGCCGGTGATAGTCACCGCGTTCGAGAAGCCGGCGCGGTAAATTTTGTCCGAGAGCTTGGTGTTCTTGAACCAGTTCAGGTCGCCGGAGAAATTCGCGGGGGCGTTGGTGTTGAAGTTCACCCAGCCCATGATTTTTCCGCGCAGCGCGTAGAGCCGGGCGTGAAGCGGCCAGCGGTTTTTCTCGCCGGCGATGACGCCGGACTGGGCGAGGGGGGTGCCGTCGCCGAGGGTGCCGGAGATTTTCGCGAGGCCGGTGAGGTCAACGTTCACGGTGCCGGAGCCGAAGCCGGCGGGCTGGTTGGTGGCATCAGGAAAGCCGGGAATGACGAAGGTGTAGCGGCCCTTTTCTGGCGCGGGGTTGGTGGCGGTGTGGACGATGACGCGGTCCAGTTCCAACGGGGCGGTGCCGGAGACGGTCAGCAGGCTGCCGGTGATGGTCTGGCTGAAGTTGGTGACATCGGCCTTGAGCGTCAGCAGCAGGCCTT
>CANMZY010000326.1:0-4383 GCA_947502425.1 Verrucomicrobiales bacterium | reverse complement strand
TGGTCTGGGCCGCCGCCAAGAAGTCCTTCCCGCCGAGCACATGCTCCTTGAAGAACTCGTAGGTGCCGGAGCTGTTCTCGCGGCTGTAAACGGTGATCGGCGCGTCGTTGCCGCCGAGCTGCTTCCAGTTTTTGGTCTTGCCCGTGAAGATGCCTTCGAGCTGGGCGAGGGTCAGTTCCTTCACCGGATTGTCCGAGCTGACGAAGACGGACAGGCCGTCCAGGCAGACCTTGTATTCGGTGGGGCGTTTGTCGAAGGCGGCGACGCAGGCCAGGATTTCCGCCGCCTTGATTTTGCGCGAGGCGTTGGCGAGGTCGGTGGTCTTGTTCTGGAGCGCGGCGAAGCCGGTGCCGGTGCCGCCGCCGGTCACCTGGATTTTGGTGCCGGGATTTTTGCCCATGTACACCTCGGCCCATTTCTGGGCGAGGATGACGAGGGTGTCGGAACCTTTGACGGTGATGCTGCCCGCCTGGGCGGGCACGGCCAGGGCGGCGAGGAGCGCGGCGAGGCCGAGTTTGGTGAGTATGGTTTTCATGATTTTATTTTCAGTTGTTGAATTGAAACACAGTTTTGGATTGGAGTGCGTGACGTTTGAGAAACGATTAAAACTTCCACATGGCGTCAACTTGGAGGCGGCCGGCGCGGCTCTCCGTCGGGAGGCCGGCGACAATGCTGGGGTTGATCAGATCGAACAGGTAGTAGGTCGCGGACACCGTGAAGGAGTCCGAGGGGGCATAGGCGATGCGGAAATTGTGTCCGCGAACGCCGGTGCCTGCGTTGTAGCCGGCGGAGGCGCCGGTGATGGCCGAGGCGGCTTGGGAGTAGGCGCCCGTGTCGGAATCGAGGAACTCCTCGTAGTTGGCGTCCGCCTCGAGATACTTGTACTTGTAGCCCAATTCCCAAGTTCCTTTCTTGGCCGCCTTGCCGAAGGTCACGCCTAGGGTGTAGCCGGTGTTCATCGTCGCCGCGGACGTGTTGACCATGTAGTCGCCCCCGAACTTGATCGGAAAGGTGCCCGGATAGAGCGGGAAGCTGTCCAGCGTGTAGGTCATGAAGGCGTCGCCGATGATGGGCGTGTAATTGTTGACCAGGCCGCCGGCCACGTTGCGGGTGTTGCCCACATTGCGGTTGGGGACGTTGGCCGTGAGCAGCGCGGTGCTGCCGTAAATGGAAATCCAAGTCACCCCCAGCGAGGTTTGAATCTTGGGAGACCATTTGGATTCGAGGCGGACCTGGCCGGCGAGGAAGTAAGGGTCGTTGGTGGAAGAATGGGCGCCCTTTTTGTATTCATCGAGCGCGAAAAACCCGCCGTTGACCTTGAGCGAATGTTTCGCGTTGATGTCGTAGCCCCCCTGCAAGGCCAGGCCTTCCGGGGTGTAGTCAGAGTCGAACACGATGTCCGAGGCGACAATCGGATTTTCCATTTTGCCGAACGTGCCGCTGACCAGCCAGGGGCCGGTTTTGACGGGCGTCCACTTGCCGTAGGCGAGGTCGATGAAGACAAACTTCTTGGAGCCGTTGTCCTGCATGGTGGAATTGCCGGAGATCGGATCACCGCCGAACGAACCGGTCGGATCGGCCGAGGTCAGACGAAAGCCGACTTCAAAACTGTCCTTCATGGTCGCGGTCACCCCGGCGCGCAGCCGATAGCGGTAGCGGTTGCGATCCTCGTTCATTCCGCCAAGGACATTGTTGTCGGTGGCGACCTGATCGAAGCGACCGCGGAAGTCACCGTAGAGTCGCATGGTGGTGACCCAGTCGGGCATGCCGTTCCGGACCTGGAGCGACTTGACGAAGCCGGCGTCGGATTCCTGACGCAGTTCGTTGGCCTCCTTGGCGGTGATGGTGCCTTTCTCGACCAGCTTGTCGAGAAGGGCGTCGTTGGATTGAGCATGGGCGAAAGGCGCGCAGACCGCCGAAGCGAGCACCGCCGCCGCCACTGTGGAACGGGTTTTATTCTTTTGAATCATAGGTTTGTTGGTTTGCTGTGACCTGGCCAAGGTGATGGATGCAGGTTACGGACAAAGGTCAGAAGCGTTACGATTGTGCAACAGAAAACTAGCGGGGCATCCGGCTGCGTGACGGTTCGGCGTCGGAATTGTTACAATCAGGCAACGGAGCGTTTTTTCCGTGCAGGGGGCTGGCGGTTCTGTGACATGATCCGCCCAGATTCGACCCTGTGAAAATTTCTGACCAAACCGACCGTCCGATCCATCTGGCAAATCACCAGATCGTCCGGCCCACCGTTGAATAACATGGCCACCCACCTGGAAGAAAGTTTGCAGCGGGACATCGACCACATTCGCGGCAAGATCGGCGAAATGGCCGCCCTCGGCGAACGCGCGCTGCGCGACTGCATGAAGGCGCTCGCGGAGAAAAACCGCGTGCTCGCCTATGCCGTCATTCTCGGCGACGAGCGCATCGACGAACTGGAGAAGGAAGTGGACCGGCTCTGCCTGGAATTCATCGTGCGCCAGCAACCGGTCGCCGGCCCGCTGCGCCTGGCCTACGCCACCATCCGCATCAATCTCGAACTGGAACGCGTCGGCGACTACGCCGAGAGCATCGCCCGCCAGGTGTTGAAACTCACCTCCACCGACGTGCCCATCCCCGTCGAGCGCTACGCCGAGATCGCCAACCTTTCCATCCCCATGCTGCACGACGCGGTGCAGGCGTTTGTCGCGCAAGACGCCGACCTCGCCCGCCGGACCAGCGCGACCGAGGAACGGGTGGACGCGCTCAAGAGCCGGCTCAACGCCGACCTAATGAAGCTCAGCCGGGAAAACCAGATCCCCTTCGAATCGCTCAATGCGCTGATGATGATCGCGCGGCATTTCGAGCGCGTCTCCGACCAGGCGAAAAACATCTGCAGGGAAGTCCTCTACATGTGTACCGGCCAGTTCAACCGGCACAAGGGCACCGAAGCCTCGCGGCTCCTCTTCGTGGACCGGCACAATGCCTGCCGCAGCCAGATGGCCGAGGCCATCGCCAACTCGCTCCGCCAGCCGCAGTTCATTTTCGCCAGCGCCGGCCTCAACCCGACCGCCATCGATCCGGCCACCGTCCAATTTCTCAAGGAGAAGGGCCTCGACGTCTCACGCCACACCAGCAAGTCCGTCGAACAGATTCCCAACCTCGACCACTACCAGATCATCATCGCGCTGGCCAAGGAGGCGGAGCAAGTCTTCTCCTGCCCGCCGACCAAGACCGTCTGCCTGGACTGGAGCGTGGCAGACCCCTCGCAAGTCCGGGGCACGCCGGCGGAAATTCGCGCCGCCTACGAGGCCACCTGGCAATTTCTCCAGGCCCACATCCAGGATCTCGTCCAAGCCATCGTCGGAGACAAAAAGAACTGACCCACCAACAAAATCAATTCACACCATGAAACCAAACAACTCCATCAACCGCGGCCTCCTGCTGGGTGCCGTCCTCACCACCACCGCCGCGCTGATCCTTTCGGGCTGCGGCAAAAAAGAAGGCGCTGAAAGCGGCGGCAAGAAAACCAACGTCGCCAACATCGGCTCCGACACCATGGTCAATCTGGCCGCCGCCTGGGCCGAAGCCTATGGCGCCATTGACAAGACCGTCGTCATCGAAGTCAACGGCGGCGGTTCCGGCGTCGGCATCAAGGGCCTGCTCAACGGCACCGCCGAACTCGCCAACAGCAGCCGTCACATGGAAGACAAGGAGAAGGCCGAGCTGAAAGAGAAGCGTCAGCTCGACGCGAAAGAATTCGTGGTCGGCTTCGACGCCCTCTCCATCTACGTCCACAAGGACAATCCGATGACCGAGATCACCATGGAACAGCTCGGCCAGATCTACGGCGCGACGGGCACGACCACCAAGTGGAGCGAACTCGGCGTCACCGCCATCCCCGGCGCGAAAGGCGACGAGATCATCCGCGTCAGCCGCCAGAACAACTCCGGCACCTACGAGTATTTCAAGGAGGCCGTGGTCGGCAAGAAGAACGAGTTCAAACTCGGCTCGCTCGACATGAACGGCTCCAAGGACGTCGTGGAACTCGTCGGCAAGACGCCCAACGCCATCGGCTACTCCGGCATGGGCTACGCGAATCCCTCGGTCAAGATGCTGAAAGTCGCGAAGAAAGCCGGGGAGCCGGCGGTCGCCCCGAGCATCGCCTCCACCCACGACAAGACCTATCCGATCTCGCGCCCGATGTTCTTCTACACCGCTGGCGAACCGGCCCCACACCTGAAGAAATACATCGACTGGACCATGTCCGACGCCGGTCAGAAATACGTCGAGAGCACCGGCTACGTCCCGCTGCCCAAGAAGTAAACTTTCACCCGCGCCGGTCAACGCTCCGCAACCGATGCCCTCGCCGACCACTGCCGCCGTGCCCCCCGCCGCCGCGCCCGTCCT
>CANMZY010000325.1:0-4388 GCA_947502425.1 Verrucomicrobiales bacterium | reverse complement strand
AGGTGGCCTCGGTCTCGCGAAGCGGTTTCGGCAGCACCGCGGCGTCCTATCGCTCCAGCTCCGGAAGCTAGTTTCCATGGAGCGTCTTCCGGCAACGCCCCGTCCCGACTGGCGCGAGCATGTCGAACGGGACCTCGGCTTTGTGTTTCACACCATCGACGGCGCGTCCTATTGGGATGAGACCGCTTTCTATCGGTTTACGTCGGCGGAAATCGACGGAATCGAGGCGGCCACCGCCGAGATCGAACAAATGGCGCTGGCGCTTGTCGCCCAAGTCGTGGAGACGGGCGACGAAGCCTATGAGCGATTGCGCATTCCGCGGGCTGCGTGGGACGCCATCCAGGGAAGCTGGCAGGCCGGCGAGAAAAACCTCTATGGGCGCTTCGATTTTTGTTACGGCGGTACGGAGCCACCGAAGCTGCTCGAATACAACGCCGATACGCCGACGGCTCTCTTCGAAGCGGCCGTTGTGCAATGGGATTGGCTGGAAGCCGTCTCACCGGGGCGCGATCAATTCAATTCGATTCACGAGCGTCTTATCGACGCCTGGAGGAAGTTCGGGCTGGGCCGAGAGCGTCTTTATTTTTCGTCGGTGAAGAACCATACCGAGGACGGCGGTACGATCGAATACCTGCGCGACACTGCGGTCCAGGCCGGTCTCGAGACCGAACGGATCGATATTGAAGATATCGGATGGGACGGAAGCAATTTCGTCGATCTCGGCAACCGCCGCATCGGCGCCTTGTTCAAGCTTTATCCTTGGGAATGGCTTGTCACCGAAGAGTTCGGGCCGCCACTTCTCAGCGGCGCGGCCAGAGTCATCGAACCGGCGTGGAAGATGGTGCTCTCGAATAAGGCTGCGCTGGCTCTCCTATGGGAGATGGCGCCGGGGCATCCGAACCTGCTGCCTGCCTCGCTGGAGCCAGGCGGGATCGAAGGCAAGCGAGTACGCAAACCCATCTACAGCCGCGAAGGCTCCAACGTCCAGGTTCAGGAAGCGGGCGGCGGTGTTGTCACCGAGACAGGTGGAGGATATGGCGCTGAAGGATTCATTTATCAGACCTTCGCGCCCATGCCGGAGTTCGACGGCAATTATCCGGTGATCGGTTCCTGGGTCGTTGCCAGCGAGCCCGCGGGCATGGGCATTCGCGAGGATTCCACCGCCATCACCCGTGACACCAGCCGGTTCATTCCCCACTATTTCGAGTGAGCGTCATGGACATCATGATTTCCCTACAGGGGCTCGGCAGTTTCCTGATCTATCTGGCCGCGGCTTTGGTCGCGGAAACGGCCTTCCTTCTGCTCTATATGGCAGTGACGCCGCATCGCGAAGGCGCCCTTATTCGCGCGGGCAACACGGCGGCTGCGGTGAGCCTTAGTGGTGCGGTGGCCGGCTTCACCCTGCCGCTCGCCAGCGCGATCGTGAACAGCGCGACGCTGTTGGATATGGCGGTTTGGAGCGCGGTTGGCCTGGCCATTCAATTGATCGTCTTCGTCACGGCCAACTTGGCATTGCGCGATCTGTCCCGCCGGATCGAAGACGGCAACGTGGCCGCCGGCATCACGCTGGCGGTTGCCTCCATCGTGACCGGGGGGCTTAGCGCGGCCTGCATGACGTACTAGCAGGCGCTCAGCGAAGGATGAAACCCTCGTAGCCCTGGGTGGCCACGTCCTCGCACTTCTTTGTGTAGTCGGGCACCGGGCCGATATAGGGCGAGAAGACGCGCGGTTTGCCCGCGATGTTGGAGCCCAAGTACCACGAGTCGCAGTGGGAGCGGAGCGAGATGGCGCCCACCGTCGAGACATGTTCCACCCATTCTGCTTCCGCGTCCGGCTTGGGCTCGATCTGCTTGATGCCCTTCTTCTCCATGAAGGTCATGCAGTCGCCGATCCAGTCCACGTGCTGTTCGATGGCATTCATCATGTTAGCGAAGACCGAGGGGCTGCCGGGGCCGGTGACGGTGAAGAAGTTGGGGAAGCCCGCGACGGTCAGGCCCAGGTAGTTGTAAGGCACTTCGGCCCACTTCTCGCGCAGCTTGGCGCCGTTCCGGCCACGGATGTCCATGGCCAGAAGCGTTCCCGTCATGGCGTCGAAGCCGGTCGCGAAGACCAATGCATCCAGTTCGTACTCCTTGCCGCCTGTCTTGACGCCTTTCTGCGTGATTTTCTCGATCTGCTTCTTGCTGACGTCGACAAGCGTGACGTTGGGGCGATTGAAGGTCTCCCAGTAATCCGTGTCCACGCACAGGCGCTTGCAGCCGATGACGTTTTTCGGCGACAGCAACTCGGCGACCTTGGTATCTTTCACGATCTCGCGGATCTTGCCGCGCACGAACTCGGCGGCCGTCTCGTTGGATTCGTGACTGGCGACCAAGTCGGCAAAGGCGCCCATGAAGGTGACGCCGCCGTCGCGCCAGCGCTTCTCGTACTCGCGCTGCCGTTCCTCGAGTGAAACCTCGAGGGCGGATTTCGGATTGAACTCGTAGAGAATGCCGCTGGCCATCGTCTTCGCGCGCGCGCGAAAGCCGGCATAGTCGGCCTTCACGGGGTCGCACACGTCGGGCGTCAAAGCGCGGTTACGCGCGGGCACCGTGTAGTTGGGCGTGCGTTGGAAGACATAGAGTTGCTGGGCCTCCTGCGCGAGCATGGGAATCGCCTGGATGGCCGACGAGCCGGTGCCGATCACGCCGACGCGAAGGCCCGTGAAATCCACCTTCTCGTGCGGCCAGTTGCCGGTGTGGTAGGTGGCGCCCTCGAAGCTCTCGACGCCTTCGAATGGCGTGTTGGTGGTGGACAGGCACCCCGTGCCCATCACGCAGTGCTTGCCCGTGACGCGCGTGCCGTTCTCGGTTTCCAGGGTCCAGCGGCTGGTCGTGTCGTCGAACGTGGCAGCCTTCACCCGCGTGTTGAAGCGGATGTCGCGGCGCAGGTCGAAACGGTCGGCCACGTGGTTGGCATAGCGCAAGATTTCTTCTTGCGGGGAATAGACTTCGGACCAGTTCCACTCCTGCTGCAGCTCGTGAGAGAACTGGTAGGAGTACTCCATGCTTTCCACGTCGCAGCGCGCGCCGGGATAGCGGTTGTAGTACCACGTGCCACCGACGCCGCCCGCGGCTTCCAGAACCTGAGCGCTGAGCCCGAGCGTGCGAGCCTTGTGGAGCATGTAGAGGCCGGCGAAACCGGCGCCCACGATGACGACGTCGTAATCGTTGTTCGGCATGGGCTGATATTTTCCGAGGTTGGGGGGCGGATCGGAAAATTATCGCATCTGCCGTGGCGATGGCAGGGAGAAATTCCCGGCGCGCGCGCCAAAGAAAAAGGGCACCGGTCTGAGCCGGTGCCCTTTCACGTAACGTCGCAATAAGGCTTAGACGGCCTTGAGATTTTCCGCTGAGCTCTTGCCGCGCTTCGGGTCCATCTTCTCCTCGTAGGAGATCTTCTGGCCTTCCGCCAGATCGCCGAGGCCGGCGCGCTGGACCGCGGAGATGTGGACGAACACGTCCGGACCACCGCTGTCCGGCTGAATGAAACCGAAACCCTTGGTGTTGTTAAACCACTTAACCTTGCCGACAGGCATATCCTAGCTCCGATGATAGAGTGCGTGGGGCCCGCCCAGCCCTCTGAGTCAAAACGCACGGGCCGCGCGGAAACGAGTCCCTACCGCCTCATGGTACCCCCATTTTGGCGATGATGGCTTAAGGATACATCCCAAAAACGGCCAAAAGCCAACTCTATTCGTAGGGGCAACCGGGATAGTTTGGGTCCCTTGACGTGGCCGCCTTTCTCGGTTTTTTGGCGGCTCACGAAGCCTGGAGAGAAATGTTACTCCGATGAAAAAGAAGAAAGAGCTGCCCCAACCGTATGTGGCGCCTACGAAAGACGCCCGCCACGCCGGCACTTTCGAGATTTTTGTGCCCGCGCTGGGTCGCGAACGCCCGCACCGGGTGCCCGTCAAGTTCGATACGGAAGGCGAGGCCGAGCGCTGGCTTCACAGCCAGGAAGGCGCTGAGATGATTGAAAAGCTTATAAAGAGCTGAAAGGCGCCAAAGGGGCGACCTTAGGAATATCTAAGCAAGCCTTCAGAATTTCTCGATCCACGGGTGGCCGGGCGCGCGGTACGGTCGCGCCCCTCCCAGCCGACAGGCTGTAGCTTCCGGCCCGTCCTTTTTCGAAGGACGGGCCGTTTTTTTTACCGTGCTAAAGCAGAAACAGGGCCAGCAATCCCACCACGGCGATCACGACGATCACCGAGCCGGTCATCAGTTTTTTGAAATTATGCCAGTTTTGCTGCGTGATTCGATCGAGTTCGTGAGTCACGGACATAGCGACCTCCCGAGCGAAACAAAGCTCGAGAGATCATAGCATCGACAAGCAACCTTAAAAAGAGA
>CANMZY010000324.1:0-4420 GCA_947502425.1 Verrucomicrobiales bacterium | reverse complement strand
AGTGTTGAGGATGAAGGAGAGGTCGGGTTCGCGTCCGTTCTTGAGCGGCGTCGGCAGGCAGAGAATCACCGCCTCGCATTCGCGCACCCGCGCGAAGTCGGTCGTGGCGGAAAACTTTTTACTTTCCACGACGGCGGCGATGCGCGCGGCGGGCAGGTGCAGGATGTAGCTTTGGCCCGCGTTGAGCCGGTCCACCTTCGCGGCGTCGATGTCGAAGCCGAGCACGCGCGTGCCGGTTTCGGCAAAGCGCAGGGCGAGCGGCAGGCCGGCATAGCCGAGGCCGATTAGGGCGATGGGAGAATCACCGGGCATTGGCGCGAGACCTTAACGGAAGCGCGGAAAAGATGAAGCGGGAATTCCTGACACGAATGAATTGGTATGCAAATGTGAGCCGCCTTGCTAAACACCTTTGCGCAGCCAATTGGAATGAAAGAATCTTGCTGAACGGACAACCGCCGCTTTCCGAACACCGTGAAAAAATACTACCGAGTCATGCTGGGCAAGGGAAGCATCCACGCCGAAAAATGCGTTGCCGGCAACTTCATCGGTGCCGACTTCGATATCAACCAAGACCTGACTGGCCGTCTGCCCGAGGATTGGCGACCGTTTAATAAGGAATTTATCCCCATCTTTCTTGCTGGCCACCCCGACAAGACGAAGATCGGCGCAGGACTCGCTTGCGGCATGCTGTGGACAATTTCAAAAGGCCTTCTGAAGGAGGACATGGTGCTTTGCCCAGATGGCACCGGTCGTTATCGCGTCGGTGAGGTCAGCGGTGATTACTACTACGCAACCGGCGAAATTTTGCCTCACCGCCGTCCGGTCCGCTGGTTAAGCCGGATCATCGACCGGGCCGACATGAGTGAAGGGCTGAGAAACTCCGCCGGATCGGTTGGCACCGTTAGCAATCTGGGCCGCGCCGGTTTTCAAGAGGAGATTGAAAAGTTGATCGGGGTTGTTCCTACGCCCACCCCGATTTCCGCGGACCTGACGGTGGAAGATACGTCGGCCTTCGCTCTGGAAAAACATTTGGAAGATTTCTTGGTGGAGAATTGGGCGCAGACTGAGTTGGGCAAGGAATACGACATCTACCAGGAAGACGGCGAGCCGGTCGGACAGCAATACCAGACTGACACCGGGCCGCTGGATATTCTCGCCATCAGCAAGGACAAGAAGCGGCTGTTGGTGGTGGAATTAAAAAAGGGGCGGGCCAGTGACGCCGTGGTGGGTCAGACACTCCGTTACATGAGCTACGTTCAGGAAGAGTTGTCCGAGCAGGGACAGACCGTCCAAGGTGCCATCATCGCCCATGCAGACGACCAGCGAATCCGTCGTGCCTTGGCCATGACGTCGAACATTGTCTTTTACCGGTATCAGGTCAGTTTTAAGCTCATGATGGTTTGACCCCAAAATAGCCTCTGCCGCTCAGTCCACTTCAATGACACCTTCAGACCGTTCCCCGTCGGCCGGAAATCGGCGTTCATAGTGCCTTGCGAAGGTCCGCGCTTTTAGAGCTTGCCTGCCGCTTGCGCGCTTCAACACTATCCGGCGCGACCGTGAGCAATCTCAAAAATATTTTCTCCTTCGCCCGCATTTACATGTGCCGTTATTGGGGACGGCTCCTAGCGGGCGTGCTGGCGGGTGTGATTTTCGGCTTGGCCAACGGCAGCTTCATCTGGGCAACCCGCACCTTGACCGACCGCCTCACGCCGCAGGTCCAGCCGGCACTGGTGGAAAAAAACTTCCGGCCCCCCGCGTTGTTCAAGGAGAAACTGGCGGCCTGGAAGACGCGCGTGGACCAGACGATCGACCCGTGGCTGCCGCGCGCCGGGGTGGAGATCGGTTGGCGGCAGATTCTCGGCGGGCTGCTCTTTCTGCCGGTGCTTGTCTCGGTGCGGAGCATCGCGGATTATGTGAGCGGCTACTGCCTTGGTTGGGTGAGCGAACGGGTCATCAACGATCTGCGGGTGGATGTGCTGACCAAGTTGAACAGCCTTTCATTGAATTATTTCAACCGTTCGACCACGGGCGACATGCTCACGCGGATCAACACGGACACGGAGAGCCTCCACCGCGCGCTCAAGTCCGGCGGCGCGGATCTCGTCAGGGAACCGTTCACCATCCTGAGCGTGTTCACCGTGCTCTGCCTGATCGACTGGCGGCTGACGCTGCTGGTGATGGTGTTTTTGCCGCTCTGCATTTTGCCGCTGATCGTGCTTGGCAAGAAGGTGCGGGGCGCGGGGCGGGCGGGGCGGAGCGCGAACGTCGGCCAATACAGCCTGCTCGTGGAATTGTTGAGCAGCATCCGCGTGGTGAAGGCGTTCAACCTCGAAGAGCAGCAGCTCCAGCGCTTCCGCGACTACTCGAAGCAGCTCGTGCATCACGGTATGAAAGCGGTGCAGGCCAAGGGACTCGTGAACCCGCTCATCGAGATCATTTCCATGACCGGCCTGGGCGCGCTGTTGGTTTACATCTTCTGGACGCACCGCACGGTGCCGGATCTGGTCGGCTTTCTCACCGGGCTGATTTTGTTTTGCATACCGATCAAGAAACTGGCCGGCATCCACATTCTTTTTGAGCAGGCCAGCGCGGGCGTTGAGCGGCTGGTGGAAATCTTGAATGAACAGCCGTCGGTCAAGGAACCAGCCACGCCCAAACCTCTCCACGGTTTCACCACCGCCTTGACGCTGGATCATCTCTGTTTCTCCTACGGCAACCAGCTCGTCCTGCGCGACATCAACCTCACTCTCCCGCGCGGCTCGAAGCTCGGTGTGGCCGGCGAAAGCGGCTCCGGCAAGAGCACGCTCGTCAATCTGATCTTCCGCTTCTACGATCCGACGACGGGTGCGATCAAGATTGACAGCCTCGATTTACGCGAAGTTTCCTGGACCGATCTCCGCCGGCAAATGGCGCTGGTCAGCCAAGAGATCGTGCTCTTTGACATGACCGTGGCGGAAAATATCGCCTGCGGAAAACTGGGCGCGACCCGCGCCGAAATCGAGTCCGCCGCCCGCGCCGCCTTTGCGCACGATTTCATTCTGCAATTGCCGCAGGGCTACGACACCCGCGTCGGCGAACGTGGCGTCACGCTTTCCGGCGGCCAGCGCCAGCGGGTCGCCATCGCCCGCGCCTTCATCCGCAACGCGCCCATCCTCGTGCTCGACGAGGCCACCGCCTCGCTCGACTCGCAGTCCGAGGCGGAAGTGCAGACGGCCATCGAGCGGCTCGAAGAAAACCGGACGGTCATCTGCGTGGCTCACCGGCTCTCCACCCTTGCGGCGATGGACCGCATCATCGTGCTGACGCAGGGACGCATCGTCGAGCAGGGCACGTTTCAGGAACTGCTGGCGGCGGGCGGAACTTTTTCGGCGATGGCGCGGCGGCAGGGGATGGTCAGCGCCTGATTTTTTGATCCGTGAAAAACATTGTCTATTTCGACCTGGAAACCCAGAAGTCCGCCGACGAAGTGGGCGGCTGGGGCAACATCCGCGACATGCGGATGAGCGTGGGCGTGACCTACAGCACGGCGCGCGGCGGTTACAAAATTTACGGCGAACGCGAGGTGAATCATCTGCTCGAGGAGCTGCGCCGCGCCGACCTGGTGGTGGGCTTCAACACGCTGCGCTTCGACTACACCGTGCTCCTCGGCCACAACGACTTCTTCGACCCGGAGCAGATTTCCAGCCTCGACATGCTGGTGGAGGTGGAACGAATCCTCTCGCACCGGCTCAAGCTGGACGCCATCGCGCACGGGACGTTCGGCGTGCAGAAAACGAGCGAGGGCCTGCAGGCGATCAAATGGTTTCGCGAGGGCAAGCTCCTGGAGATTGCGGAGTATTGCTGCTTCGATGTGAAGATCACCAAGCTCGTCCACGAGTACGGTGTCGCGCACAAACAGCTTTTTTACACGAACAAGTTTGGGAAAAAAGCGGTGCTGCCGGTGTCGTGGTGAATCAACCGGGAACGCTTCCTGTTCGCCGACGTTTGTTTCCTCGCTCGATGTTTCCTACCAACTCGCGCCCTCCCGCGGTTGACCGGCCGATTGGCCGGAGGAATTCGGAGAAGTGAAAATCCTTGCTTGAAGATGGTGCGCGAGAGAGGGCTTGAATCTAAAAACGCCGTTCATCTCTTTGCATGAGAGTGCATAAATACATTGCAAGCATTGATGTTTACTCACTGCTGCCCCGTTTAGCTTTTGACGACAGCGATTTCACCATTGTAAAAACTGGATAAAGCCATTGTCCGGTCTTTTTTCGATTTCAATTCTGCGACGACTCCCCGAGGGTGTTCCACCGCCAACCGGCGGTTTTCCACCTTATGAACGAAGGTCGCACCGTCTTCGCCCAACTCCTCGACTTCCTGCCCCAATACGAATTCAACAAGTGTGTCGCCCGTTACCACGGCAACTTCCGCATCCGCA
>CANMZY010000323.1:0-4433 GCA_947502425.1 Verrucomicrobiales bacterium | reverse complement strand
CCCGGCCATGTAGCCCTCGACAATGGAGCGGGCCTGCATGCCGAGCGCTTCCGCGTTGGAAATCGTCTGCGGATCGAGCAGTTGATCAATGTGGGCTTTGTCCATGCGACAGAGATTGGTTCAGGGATTCAGTTCCGGTCGAACCCGATCCCTCAAGCCAGCTTCTCGTCCTTCGGAATGGTCTCCAGAATTTTCCGCGTGATGTCGTCGGTGGTGACGCCTTCGCTTTGGGCGGCGAAATTCGCGACAATGCGGTGACGGAAAATCGGGAGAGCCACGGCGGCGACGTCATCGCAGCTCACATAGAACTGGCCGTTCAGCATGGCGCGCGCCTTGGCAGCCATGATCAGGTTCAAACCGGCGCGAGGGCCGGCGCCCCAAGAGAGCCATTTCTTGCAGAAGTCGAGCGCCTCCGAGGTCTTCGGCCGCGTGCAGCGGACGAGCCGTTCAGCGTAGGCATAGACATGCTCGGCCACCGGCATGCGGCGGACGATCTGCTGGAGGACGAGAATTTCCTCGATGTTCAGGACGGCCGTCGGCTTACCAGAGGTCACGCCCGTGGCCATTTTCATGATCTGCAACTCCTCGGCGGCGGTCGGATAATCGACCAGGATCATGAACATGAAACGGTCGAGCTGCGCCTCGGGGAGCGGATAGGTGCCTTCCTGCTCGATGGGGTTCTGCGTGGCGAGCACGAAGAACGGATCGGGCAGCGGAAAATCATTGCCGCCGACGGTGATCTTGCGCTCCTGCATGGCCTCGAGCATCGCGGCCTGCGTCTTGGGCGGAGTGCGGTTGATTTCGTCGGCGAGAATCATGTTCGCGAAGATCGGCCCCTTGAGGAAGCGGAACTCGCGGTGGTTGGTGGCCGGATCCTGGTAGATGACTTCCGTGCCGGTGATGTCGCTCGGCATGAGGTCGGGCGTGAACTGGATGCGCTTGAAGGAAAGATGGAGCGTCTGCGAGAGCGTGGAGACGAGCAGCGTCTTGGCGAGACCCGGCACGCCGACGAGCAGCGCGTGGCTGCGGGTGAGGATGGAAATCAGAACCTGATCGACGACCGCCTCCTGGCCAACGATGACCTTGGAAAGCTCGGCCTTGATTTTGGCGGCGGAAGCCTTGAGATGTTCAACGGCCTGCATGTCCTTATCGGTGGCCTGGGGTTTTTCGAGGGTGGTGCTCATGTGTCTGATCTTTCGTGGTTGTTACAATGTGTGAACGGCGTTCGTTTTCGTGATTTCCCGCTCTGGATATTTGTTCCGGCCTGTGATCACAAGTTTATTTTTAATTTTCCGACCGATGCCTGCCAGACGATTGTTGCCTGTTCTTTCTCAAAAAATGTTTCTGGCGACCGATGGCTGACGGGAGGCTCCGGGCGGCTATTCAGATTTATTTTTGGGTTGAAGACCAGACGGCCACCGCGCCGCCCGGCGGGAATGTCCGGCGGTGGGGAAAATATTTTCATCCAGGCCAACTATTCATTGACACCTTTCCTCGCTCCGCTAATTTCACGCCCGATGCTGGCCCGGCTTTCCAAATGGATGATCGTCCTGTCGCTGGTGCTCACCACCGGCGGGCACTGGGCGCTGCTCCAGTCCGTGGCCTGGGCGCGGATGACCGTCCGCTTTTCCCAAACCGCTCCGCTCACCGTCGCGCTGCAAAAAACCTTCGACGGCGGGCATCCCTGCCAGCTCTGCCAGTTCGTGGCTGAAGGAAAAAAATCCGAACAGAAGCAGGCGCTGGAAAAGTCCGGGGCCAAGTTCGATTTCTTCAACCAGCCCGGCACCGTGACCCTCTTTCCTCCGTCCCGGTTCCATCTTCTGCCCGCCACGGCGCACGCCGCCGCCTGGCGGGCCGACGCCCCGCCCCGTCCCCCGCCCCGCGCGGTCTGACGGTTTCCACAGTGCCGCTCCCCGCTGTTCGGGTCGCGGTTTTCTCCCGTTATTTGATGGAGCGCGCCGGTTGGCGATCTGCTCCCGATTGTTTTTCCTATGAAATTATTTTGTTGTTCAGTTTTGGTTTCGGCGACGGTGCCGGTGGCCTTCGGCTGCGATCTTTGCGCCATTTACAATGTCGCGGCGGCGCATGGGCAGGCGAACAAGGGCTTCAGCCTGAGTGTCGCGGAACAGTTCACCCACTTCGCCACCTTGCAGGAGAAGGGGGCGCAAGTTCCCGATCCCACCGGCCAGCGCCTCAACAGTTCCATCACCCAGGTCATCGCGGGCTATAACTTCAACGAGCGGTTCAGCGTGCAACTCGGCCTGCCGATCATTCACCGCTCGTTCCGGCGGCCCGAGGGATTCGCCATCGACCGCGGTTCGGAAAGCGGCCTCGGCGACATCAACCTGGCCGGAAACCTCGTCGCCTGGCGCCACGAAGAAATGAACTCCACCTTTTCCTGGAGCGTGCTCGGCGGCGTGAAATTTCCGACCGGCGACTCGCGGCGGCTCGCGGAGGAGTTGAATGAAGTCGAAGTGCCGGGCGCGCCGGAGAGCGGCGTTCACGGACACGACCTCGCGCTCGGCAGCGGTTCGGTGGACGGAATCATCGGCACGGGAATTTTTGCGCGCTCCCACCGCCTCTTCTTTTCCGCGAACGTGCAATACTCCATCCGCACCGAGGGCGATTACGATTACCGCTTTGCCAACGACCTCATGTGGGCGGGCGGGCCGGGCGTTTTCCTCGCGCTGAGCGAAAGCCGCACCGTCGCGCTGCAATGCGTCATCTCCGGCGAAACCAAGGGCAAGGACACCTTCCAGAGCGCGCCCGCCGCGGACACCGGCATCACCAGCGTTTTTGTCGGCCCGCAGATCAACGTGACCGTCGGTGAAAATTTCAGCGCGGATGTCGGCGTCGATCTGCCGGTGAGCATCCGCAACACGGCCCTGCAGATCGTGCCGGATTTCCGCGTGCGCGCGGGCCTCACCTGGCGGTTCTGAGCGGAGCCTGCTTCCGCCCGGCGCGCGGTTCCAAAATGTTTTGGAATCGTGCGCCGTGAACGCTCCAAAAAATTTGGGGTGCAGCGGTTCGCCGCCGGCAAATTGACCCCGGTGATTTCCCGGCTCAAGCTTGCGACCCCGGCCTCGAACCCTGCACCCTTCGGTGTTGTCCTCACCGCCGGCCCCGTCCGTCCGGCCAGCCAATTCCCGGCCCCTACTTTTCCTCCGGCGCAAACGGCTGGCGGCCTTCACCTCGCCGATGCGCTTCTGAATTTCGTCCGGGTTTTTGGTGGTCTTCTTGAGCACGCCCAGCCATTCCAGGCAGCGGGTGGGACGGCCGGCCCGCGATTCCAGCCGGGCCAGTTGCGTGATGATCTGCACCGCCATGAAGCGGTCCTGCTGCTCGGGCGGCTTGCTGTTTTCCTGTCCGCGCCAGTGCGACATGGCCAGTTCCCACAAATTCCGCGCCCGCTCCAGGTCGTTCTTTTCGTAAAAACATCGCCCCAGTTCAAAGAGGATTTCGTAGCTGTCCCGAACCCATGACCAGCGTGATCAGCGCCGTCAGCACGAACAGCACGTAAAAATCCTTCCGCCGGATTATTTCTTTCAGCGCCACCGGGGCAATGGCCAGAATCACGTTCATGACAAACCTCCCACCACCGGCCGCGGCTGATACCCGATCACCCGCAAAAACGCCTGCTCCAGATTCGTCTCGCCCGGTTGCACGATCTCGTTGATCCGGCCCACCGCCTTCAATTCAACCAGCGACAAAATCGCCACGCGATCGCACACCGACTCCACCTCGCCCAGTTCGTGCGAGGAAAAGAAAACCGTCTTCCCGTCGTTCTTCAACCGTTGAATGATCTCGGGCACCTTCATCCGCCCGATGGGATCAAGGCCGCTCGTCGGCTCGTCGAGGATGAGCAGATCGGGATTGTTGATCAGCGCCTGCGCCAGGCCGGCGCGCTGCTGCATCCCTTTGGAATACGTTTTAATCTGCCGTGTGCGCGCATGCTCCAACTCGACCAGCTTCAGCACCGCGTCGATGCGCGACTCGCGTTTGCCTTTCGGGATGTTGAAAATGCGCGCGTAAAACCGGAGCAACTCCTCCGCGGTGAGAAATTTATAGTAATAGGTCAGCTCCGGCAGATACCCGATGCGCTGCCGGGAAATCGGCTCGCGAACGCTCGTGCCGAAGAGCGAGGCGTCGCCGCTCGTGGCGTTCACGAAACCGAGCAGGACGTTCATGGTCGTCGTCTTGCCCGCGCCGTTGGGGCCGAGAAAGCCGAAGACCTCGCCCTGCCCGACCGAAAGATTCAGGCCCTACAAGGCCACCTTCGTCCCCGACCCGACTTCCTTCGAACGATATTCCACGCGCAGTTTTCTAATTTTTAAAATATCGTTCATGCTTCGAGGCTGTTCATGGCAAACGCTGCCGTTTGAAAACAGTTTCATTTCAGAACGCAACATCGGCGCGGCGTGGAAAAAAACTTT
>CANMZY010000322.1:0-4437 GCA_947502425.1 Verrucomicrobiales bacterium | reverse complement strand
CCCAGCTCGTCTGGCTCGCCGAGGTGGAATCATCCTTCAACCCCGACGCGAAAAGTCCGGCGGGCGCGGCGGGACTGTTTCAATTGATGAAACCAACGGCCAAAAGCCTCGGCCTTTCGACGTGGCTGCCGGACGAGCGGCTGCACCCGGAGAAAAGCGCCCGCGCCGCCGCGAGATATTTGCGCCATCTGCACGCGCGCTTCGGCGACTGGCGGCTCGCGCTTGCCGCCTACAACGCCGGTGAAAACCGCGTGGCCGGCCTACTGAAAAAATCCCGCACCCGCACCTACGACGCCATCGCCCGCCGGTTGCCCGCTGAGACGCAGTTGTTCGTTCCGAAGTGCGAGGCGACGATCAAGCAGCGCACCGGCGTGGCACTGGCCGAGTTGAAAATGCCGAAGGGGTGAAGGGAGGTGGTGCTTTCCCTGCCCGCTTTTCCTTTTGCCTTTTTGATTTTTCCCTCCTACTGTCACAGCCATGAATAGCTGGTTTGTCCGCTTGTTTGCCATCACCGTTTGTTTGCTGGGCCTGCCGCTCCGCTCGCCCGCCCCGCTTATTTACCGGGAGGGCGAGGGGTGGATTTATGAGAAGGTCGGCGCCGACAGCAAATGGTCCCGCACCCGCGCCAAGGACCAGTTGCAGGTGGCCCAGGAGGCGTTCGACAAGAAAGACTACGGCCTCGCGATGAAGGCCGCCCGCCGCACCGTGGCGCAATGGCCGCTCTCCGACTTCGCGCCGCCCGCCCAGTATCTCATGGGCCGCTGCCACGAGGCCAGGGGCGATGATCAGGTCGCCTTCAAGAGCTATCAGAAACTGATCGAAAAATATCCGAAGATCGAAAACTACCAGGAAATCGTGGACCGCCAGTACGCCATCGCCGACCGTTTTCTGGGCGGAAAATGGATGCGGCTCTGGAGCTACATCCCGATCCCGGCCTCGAATGACAAGACCGCCGACATGTACGAGACCGTGATCAAAAACGGCCCCTACAGCGACGTGGCCACCAAGGCCCAGCTGCAGGTCGGCGCGGTGCGCGAGAAGCAGTCGAATTTTCCGCAGGCGATCAAGGCCTACGAACGCGCCGCCGACCGCTACAACGACCGCGAAAAAGTGGCCAGTGAGGCGATGTTCAAGGCCGGCCTCGCCTACACCCGGCAGGCCCGGACCGCCGAGTACGACCAGAACGTCGCCAGCCTAGCCATCGCCACCTTCACCGACTTCTCCTCGCTGCATCCCGATGACGCGCGCGTGCCCGAGGCGCAGAAAAAAATCGAGGCGCTCCGCTCCGAGCAGGCCCGCGGCAGCTTTGAGATCGCGAAATTCTACGAGAAGGGCGGCAAGAAAAACGGCGCGCTCATCTACTACAACGAGGTCATCGTCAAGGATCCCAATTCCAAACACGCCGCCGAAGCCCGGCAGCGCATCGACGAGATCAAGAAGCGGATGGAGAAGTGACATGCGTCCCGTCGCCCTGTTCGCCCTGATGGTGCTCACGCTGGCCGGTGGCTGCGCCGGCTACCGGCTCGGCCCCACCAACGGCCTGCGCGCCGGGGAAAAATCCATCCAGCTCAACCCCGTCGCCAACACCACCCTCGAGCCGCGCCTCGGCGAAGAAGTCTCCCGCGCCGTCCACAAAAAAATCCAGCACGACGGCACCTTCCGCCTCGACACCGCCGGCGGCGGCGATGTCATCGTCAACATCGAAATCACTCGCTACGCCCGGAAGTATCTCGCCCTGCAACGGCGCGACACGCTGACGGCCCGCGATTACGAGATCAACCTTTACGCGACCGTCGTGGCGGTGGATCGCGCCAGCGGCCGGGAAATTTTGCGCCGCGAAGTGCGCGGCAAAACCACCACCATCGCCGGCTCCGACTTGGTCAGCCTGGAACGGCAGTCACGGCCGCTGCTCGCGGAAAATCTGGCGCAGACCATCACCGACCTGCTCGTGGACGGCGAGTGGTGAGAGCGCGGGCCGGCTGGCACGGCGCTTCCAACATGGCTCACATGCACGCGGCTCAAACCTATCGCAGCCTGCCCCAGCTTTCCTGGGACCTGGGATGTTTGCGCCGGGGCCGGCTGGTCGCCGCCCGCCGCAACGGCGAGGCCACGCCCGCCTCGAGCTGGAATTTTCCCACGCGCCTGCTCCGCTACTGGTTTGCCCGGCAGTTTGTCTGCGCCGAAAGCCGGCTGCACCAGCGGCCCCTGGCCGTCTGCGAAGTCGGGATCAAGAAGGGGCAGATGCTGCGGTTCATGCAGGCGGCGCGGGCGGATCAGGCTCCCGGCCCCGACCCGGCCATCTGTTCGTCCTGGACTGGCGTCGATCTCCAGCTCCGGCCCCGGCCGCTCACGGGCCTCGGCTATGCCCGGTTGATCGAAGCTGACATCGTGCAGTCGAACGACTGGCAGACGGCCGAGTTCGACGCGATCATCCTGCGCCACCTGCTCAAACATCTGCACGAGCCGGAGCGGGACCTCGCCGCCATGACCCGCAAGATGAAGCCCGGCAGCGTGCTCATCGGCGGTTTCCCTCCGTGCCGCATTGTGTGTCGCCTGGCGCGAGCCGAAAATCCGCGCCACCCGAACGCCAACAGCCACGTCAGCGTCTTCTCCCGCGCGCGCGTCCGGGCGCGGGCGCGGGCGGCCGGACTGCGGCTGGATTTTTTGTCCGGCGCCTTTTTTCTGTGGGCCGCCGGCTCCCGGCTGGAAGATTTTGCCTGGTGGACGCGTTTCAACCTGCTCTTCGGCGGCTTGTTTCCGAGCTGGCTCGGTGAGCTTTACTGGGTGATGCGCAAGCCTGCGGCCGACGAAATCGAACCCGCTTCCGAACCCTGATCCATCTATGAAAACAATCCTCGTTCCGCTGATCCTGCTCGGCGCGCACCAGTTCGCCACCGCCGCCGACTGGCCGCAATGGCGCGGCCCGGCGCGCGACGGCCATGCCGCCGGCCAGCTCACCGCGCTCCCCAAGGAGCTGAAGCCCGTCTGGAAAATTTCTGCCGGCCCCGGCCATTCCTCGCCCGTGCTCGCCGGCGGCAAATTGATCTACCTCGACGAGCAGGACAAAAAGGAAACCGTCCACCTGCTCGACGCGGCCACCGGCACGGAAATTTGGCGGATACCCTTCGCCGACGCCGCCGGTGACGAATGGGGCAGCGGCCCGCGCAGCACGCCGTTCGTGGACGGCGACCGGCTTTACGCGCAATCGTGCAACGGCGAGTTCCGCTGCCTGAATCTCGCCGACGGCAAAATTATCTGGGAAACCAGCTTTGCCAAAAATTATGGCGTGAAATTCGTCGGCAACAAGGCCCTCGAAGGCACGGCGGCACGGCGCGGCAACAACGGCTCCGGACTGGTGGACGGAGCGCGCGTTTACCTTCCCGTCGGCAGCGTCGTGGGCGCGGGCATCGTCTGCTTCGACAAGCTCACCGGAAAGGAGATCTGGAAATCGCTCAATGACGAGGCCGCCTACTCCTCGTTCATGGTCGGGACGCTGGCGGGCACGAGGCAGCTCGTCGCCCTCACCGCCGAGGCGCTCGTTGGCCTCGAGCTGGGCGATGGCAAAATGCTCTGGCGCGTGCCGTTCAAGACCGGCGCGAAACGTCATGCCGCCAGCCCGGTCATCATCGGCGACGTGGTGACGGCCAACTCACAAACCATCGGCCTGGTCGGCACGAGGATTTCCCGGGACGGCGCGGGGTTCAAGGCCGTGGAGGCCTGGGCCAACCAATCGCTCAAGATCAACCTCGCCACCCCGGTGCTTGTCGGTCGGCACCTCTATTCGCAGGGCGTGAACAAGGATTACGTCTGCGTCGATGCCACGACCGGCGCGCTGCAATGGTCGCAGCCCGGCCTGGGCCGGGGCAACAAAGACTACGCCTCGACCATCGCGCTGGGGAAAAATCTCCTCGTGCTCTTCGAGAGCGGCGAACTGGTTCTGCTCGCCGCCGATCCGTCGAAGTACACCGAACTGGGCCGGCTGCAGGTTTGCGGCAGCACCTGGAGCCATCCCGCCTTCGCCGACGGGAAACTCTACGGGCGCGACGGGCGCGAGCTGCTCTGCCTGGATTTGGGCGTGAAATAAAACGACGACGCCGGCCATGAACCCGTTCGTCCCGCAACATTTTTCCCGGCTCGCGCCGCTGCTCGCGCTCTGGCTGGCCGCGTGCGCCACGCCGCCCGCGCCGCCCGGGCCGGAGATCATTTCCAAAATCCCCGGCTATCGGCGGGAGTTTCAAATTGTGTCCCGGACATTTTCTGAGGATCAAAAGTCGGCTGTCATCACGCTGCTGGAACCCACCGGCATCTTTGCCTTCCGGCTCGATCTGGCTGGCGTGAAACTGTCCCGGCTGACCTTGATCGTCCAGCGGCAGAAGTATTGTGAGGGGCTGACCTTCCAGCCGGAAGGCGGGCGGGTCGTCGAATTGCCGCACGCGC
>CANMZY010000321.1:0-4469 GCA_947502425.1 Verrucomicrobiales bacterium | reverse complement strand
GCGCAACACTTCCGGCCAGATGACCGCGTTGGTCGGGAGGCCCAGGCCGGTCTTGGCCTCCTTGGGGGTGATCCAGTCGGTGATGCCGAGCTGCACGCCGTGGCGTCCGGTGAAAAAGGCCGCGCGGCTTGGGGAGCAGACCGGGGTGCAGACGAAGGCGTTGGCGAAGCGCGCGCCCTCGCGGGCCAGCCGGTCCATGTTCGGCGTGCGTGATTCGCGGTTGCCGTAACAGCCCAGCGACCACGCGGCCTGGTCGTCGGTGACGATGGTGATGAGGTTGAGCCGGGGCGCGGCGGGCGCGGGCGGTGCGAGAAACAGGCAGAGCGCGCAGAGAATGAGGCGGGTGATGTGGCTCATGGCAACGCTCCTGTTTATTTTGGCTACGCCCGAAGAATGAGCGGAGGCCGCGTCCGGTTCAAGGCTGGATTTTCGCGTGGCGATGTGGCCGGACCCTGGCCCAAAACTTTTTTACGGGCGAGACGCCCGGGGACACAGCCGGGACGGCTGCGCCACTAGGCGGCGGGTTTCGCGGCCCGCGTCTGGATGAGAATGTTCGCCAGCGTGATCAGTCCGCCGCCGAGCAGCAGATGCGGCGTGAGCTTTTCGTTCGCGTAATCAATCCCGGCCCATGTGGAAAGCCAGGCCGGCAGGTAGAGCGCGAAGAGCGAGGCGTAGAGCGGCTCCACGCAATAAATCACCCCGGCTTCCGTGGCGGTGACCGACGGCTGCCAGTGGTTCATCAGTCCGTAGGCGAGCAGGGTGCAGCCGACGACGAGCGCGAGCATCATGCCGATGACCGGCCACGAGCTAAACACTGTCACGCACGCGCCCAGCGTCGGCGCGGACGCCAGCGCCAGCGGCAGGAAGAGCAGGGCGGACACCGCGTACATCACGAGCGAGGTGTGGGCGGAGCGGTTGCTGGAAAAAACCGGGCGCTCCAGCCAGAGAATCTGTCCGGTGAAAAAAACCGTGGCGAGAATGGTCTCGGCCTCGCCCCGGCCCAGCCGCAGCTCCTGCCAGTTGAAACCGGAGAGCAGCGCCACGCCAGCCAGCACCAGCGCCGAACTCAGCAGCACCAGCGGGCGGGGAAATTTTTTCAGCCGCAGCGCCACCCAGACGGGAATCAGCAGGCAGTAAAATTGCGTGAGGAAGGCCGAGGTCGAGGCGGTCGTGTAGGCCATGCCATCGACCTGCAGGAGCAGCCCCACGCCGCCGAACAGGCCGAGGCCCACGCCTTGTTCGAGTTCGCGCCGGGTCAGGCGGCGCAAGGTCGGCAGCGTCCAGAGGAACAGCGGCAGCGTGGCGCAGCCAAACCTGACCGACACCGCCAGCGAGGAGAGGAACCAACTGCCCGCGCCCGGCAGCAGTTGTTCCTGCACGAGCCGGATGCTCTTGATGAGCGTGAAGCTCACGCCCCAGAACATGGTGCCGAAGAGCAGCCAGAGGCAGGCTTGAAAATGGCGCGAGGGGCGGGTCACTCCGGCTTCTCCGGCTTCTCCGGCGGCGGGGCGCGGAGCCGGTGCAGCGCGGCCAGCGCGGCCTCGCTTTCCGCCGCGCGCTTGCTCTTGCCGCAGCCCCGGCCCAGTTCGACGCCCTCGTGAAAAACGGCGCACTCGAAATCCCGGTCGTGGTCGGGGCCGGTGGCGGCGGTCATCTGGTAGCGCGGCCCGGCGGGCGAGCCGGCCTGCAGCAATTCCTGCAGCTCGCCCTTGGGATTATCGAGGCTGGGAATGTCCCCGCATTCGGCGAAGGACTCGCGAAAGCAGCGCAGCACAAATGCGCGCGCCGCCTCGAAGCCGCCGTCCAGAAATACCGCGCCGATCAGCGCCTCGATCGCGTCGGCCAGCGCGGAGGGACGTTCGCGCCCGCCGTTCAACTCCTCTCCTCGGCTCAGGACGAGATGTGCGCCGAGCGCGAATTGGTGCGTCTGCTGGGCGAGCGCGTCGCGGTTGACCATTTGCGCGCGGGCCTTGGTCAGCGGGCCTTCGCTGAGGCCGGGAAATTTTTCGTAAAGCTCGCGGGCGAGAATCAGGCCGAGCACAGCGTCGCCGAGAAATTCCAGGCGCTGGTTGTCCTCCTGGCTGGCGGGGTGTTCATGCGTCACCGAAGGGTGCGTGAGCGCGAGGCGCAGCAGGCCGGGGTTTTGAAAAACGTAACCGAGGCGGGCTTGCAGGGCGGCGAGGTCGGACACGGGACGTTCAGCCGGGCGTCGCCTCGACGGCGGGCGCGGACGTTTCGGCGGGGGTGGCGGCGGCTTCGGCAGCCGGGGCGGGGTTCAAGCCATGTTCGAGCAGGGACGCGACATCGCGTTGCACCTGCTCCAACTGGTCCAGTTGCAGATCGGGATCGGTGATGGTGAAGAGGTCGCCGGTCCGGGGCTGCTCGTAAATAAAGAGGCGGCGGCCCTCGTGGCGGATCTGCTCCTTCACCTTGAGCAGGCGTTTGCGCTCGAGCATCACGGCCAGGATGTAGGCGGCGGGGGCGTGGGCCGGATCGTTCTGCTCGATGAGTTTCCGCAGCAGTGTCTCGGCGTTTTCTTTTTGAATCGCCTCGGGCGGCGCGGCGGGCGGGGCCTCATAGACGCCCTGCCAGTGGGAGACGAAGCCCTTGCGGTCGCTCGCGCCCTCGCTGTGCTGGGCCAGCCAGCAGGCCGCGCAGATGTCGAGCCGGAGCAGGTCCGTCTTCTGGTCGGAGAGCAGCGTGTGAAAGGCCTCGCGGTCGGCGAATTTTTTTCCGCAGCTCTGGCAGCCGTGGGCGCGGGACTGGATGTTCCACTCGTTCATGTTTCGCGCGGCATTATTGCGAAGGCGTGGGCGACTGCAATCTCATTTCAGGGAAAACAAGATCTAAACCGGAAAAATGAAGCCACGGATGGACACGGATTTCTCCGATCAATATCAATCTGGATGCGAACCGGTCCGCCCCGCTTTATCGTGACACGATGCTGGACTTGAAATCAGTCTGATGAAAATTCGCGCGTGATCGACAAAGAGTTTGGGCGGCGCGTCAACTCCCTCTCCCCGCGACGCAGGAGTGGGAGTGGTGGCGGCTCTGTCGCGTTGGGTCCATCCGTGTCCATCCGTGGTAACAATATTCCCCCGACGGGATCGTTACGGCTAAACCCGAACTCCGAAACAGCGGCGGGTAGCACCGGCCACTGGCCTGTGCCGAGCGGCGACTCGCCGCTCGGAATGGGGAGGGTGCGCGAACTTTTCCAAACGTCTGTTGCCAGGACGAAGCTCCGGCCAGTGGCCGGACGGCACAGGCGGGTCGCCTGTGCTACCCATCCCAATTTCGAAATTCGGGCTATAACATTCCGGGCAGGCTCCACTTCTTCCGCTCCTCAAAAATTCGTCGCGACCAGCGTGCCGGGCCGCGTGGACCGGATGCCGGGCGGCAGCGGCGGCCGGGCGGGCGTGCCGACCCGCGCGACGAGCAGCCGCCACGCTTCGCGATCCTCGGCGCTCATCGTCTGCCACTGCTCGGCGTTCTGCAAAAACTGCCCGCGCTCCTCCGGCGTCAGATTGGCGAACTGCTGAAAACCTTTCAGGCAAAGCTCGCGCCGGCCCTTGGGCAGTTGCTCGAAGGTCTGGAGGGTCTTTTCCATCTGCGCGCGTTCGGTTTCGCCGAGGGATTTGAGCGTCCTGGTTTTTTGTTTTTCGTTCAGGTCGAAAAATTTTTGAAAATTGCCGGTGGTGCGCAGCCGCTTCTCCTCCGGCAGCGATTTCCATTGGGCGAGATCGGCCTCCATTTTTTGACGCATCGGCGGCGGATAAATCTTCAGGGACGGGGGGGGCAACTTCGGGGCCGCGCCCTCGAGCCGGGTGAACAGCGTGAGCGCCACCTCGTTGGTGAGGATTTTCTGGCGGGTCGCGGCGGGAAACTGGTCCCACTGGCGCAGGCGCTCCTCGACGAGCTTGCGAAACACGTCCGGGACGACCGCCACCGCGTTGCTGCGGTCGGCGGAGGGAATCCGCAGCAGGCGCGTAAGCTGCCAGCGCAGCTCGGTGGCGCGCAGCCGGGCTTCGCGTTCGGCGGGCGGAAGTTTTTCGTACTCGGCTAGCTTGGCTTCCAGGGCGCGGCGGGACTCCGGCGGACGCGGGGCGAGGAGCGGCGCGCGCGCGGCGGGACTCAGGGCGAGCAGTTGCCGGAAATATTCGACCGGCGCGCGCGGCAGCGGCGGAGGCGCAGGCGGCAACGCCGGCTGGGCCGCCGCGTCCCACGCCGCCGCGCAGCACAGCAAAATGAAAAGGGCGGTTTTCATTGGAGCGCGGCGAGCAGGTCCAGGTCCGCCTTGGCCGGGGCCGCCGGCAGTTCATGGATGACCTCGAAATCCTGGAGCACGTCCGGCCCGGTCAGCGCGACGACTGACGAGACATCGCGCACGCCGCGCGCCAGTTGGGTCTGCGTGTAGGTCCGATACTCGAACGCCCCGGCCACGCCCAGGGCCAGCAGCAGTCCGACCGAGG
>CANMZY010000320.1:0-4480 GCA_947502425.1 Verrucomicrobiales bacterium | reverse complement strand
CCGCATCATTCAAAGCCTGCGCCGCGTCGAAAGCCGCAACCCGGTCATCCTCCTCGACGAGATCGACAAGGTCGGCGCGGATTTTCGCGGCGATCCCGCGTCCGCGCTGCTCGAAGTGCTCGACCCACAGCAGAACAACACCTTCACCGACCACTATCTCGACGTGCCGTTCGACCTGTCGCAAGTGCTCTTCATCACCACCGCCAACTGGCTCGATCCGATTCATCCGGCGTTGCGCGACCGGCTCGAACTGATCCGGCTGCCCAGCTACACGGCGGCGGAAAAACTGCAGATCGCCCGCCGCCATCTCGTGCCGCGCCAGTTGGAGGAGCACGGCTTGAAGCGCGCGACGGTGAAATATCCCGACGCCATGCTCCGCCGGCTCATCCACGATTACACGCACGAGGCCGGCGTGCGGCAGCTCGAACGCGAGATCGCCGCGCTCACGCGCAAGGCCGCGCGGAAAATCGTCGGCCACGCCGGCAAGAACGGGACGATCACGATCACCGCCCAGGAGCTGCCCAAATATCTCGGCCACGCCCAGTTTGTTTCCGAGACGGCGGAAAAAATCACCGAGTTTGGCATCGCCCTCGGCCTGGCCTGTACGCCGGTCGGCGGCGAAATTCTTTTCATCGAGGCCACGCGGATGCCGGGCAAAGGGAACCTCATCCTCACCGGCTCGCTCGGCGACGTGATGAAAGAAAGCGCCCAGACCGCCTTGAGCTATCTCCGCAGCCAGGGCAGGCCGCTCAAACTAGAGCTGAAGAATTTTGAAAAATTTGACCTGCACGTTCATGTCCCGGCGGGCGCGACCCCCAAGGACGGGCCGAGCGCCGGGACGACCATCGTGGTCGCGCTCGCCTCGCTGCTCATGCGGCGGCTGGTGCGCTCGAACCTCGCCATGACCGGCGAGATCAGCCTGCGCGGGCGCGTCCTGCGCGTCGGCGGCATCAAGGAGAAAGTCCTCGCCGCCGCCCGCTCCGGGCTGAAGGAAGTGATCCTGCCGGAACTCAACCGCAACGACTGGCTGGAAGTGCCGGCGGAAATCCGCCAGAAGATGAAGGCACATTTCGTCCGCCACATTTCCGACCTGATCTCGCTCGCACTGCGACCAAAATGAAACCGCCCCCGTCAGCCAGCCGGCTGCTCGGCGCGCTGCTTTTGCTTGGCGCGCTCAACGTCCATCCCGCCGGCAATCCGCCGCCACCGCCGCTCAATGACCTCGCCGCCGGCCAGGCACTCGCGGCGGAACTGCGCGCGCTCCGTCCGGCGGAGGCCGCTGCCTTTGCCGGCACGCTGAAAATTCGCGGCCACGGCCGGCCGGTCGTGGCGATTCCGCTGACCAGCAAAATTGAGCCGGGCGCGCAATCCTGGCAGGTGAGCTATCAGACCGGCGGCACGAACCAGATCGCGGCGGAGAAACTGGTCGTGATCCATTTCACCAACCGGCCGAACGAATATCTGTTCGCGCGGGCCACGAGTTCCAACGCGCCGCCCGGCGAGCCGCAGCCCCTGCCCCGCGGTCAGATGTTCACCACGCTGGCCGGCTCGGATTTTTCCTTCACCGATCTCGGCCTGGAATTTTTCTACTGGCCGCACCAGATGCTGGTGCAAAAGGAAATGCGCAAAGGCCGTGCCTGCCGCGTGCTGGAGAGCCGCCCGGCGGTGACGAACGACTACGCCCGCGTCGTCTCGTGGATCGACCTCGAGTCTGGCGGGTTGCTCATGGCCGAGGCCTACGACCGCGCCAACGAGCGGGTGAAACAATTCGAGGTGAACAGCGTCGCGCAGGGCCAGGTGCGAAAGATGGAAATGCTCAACTTGAAGGATGGCACCCGCACCAGCCTGGAATTCGACCCGCCCAAAGCGCCGTGACTCATGCCCCGGCCCGTCCTCATCGCCGTCGGACTCGCCATGATCCTCGCGGCGTTCGGCGGGTTCGGCTGGGTGCTCAAGCGCTCCCTGCGCTCAAGCGATGATCCGGCGCGGCTGCTGTTCAAATGGATTCTGACCGGCCTGGTCGCGGGTTTTTTGATCTTCACCGCCCTGGGCGTCGGACCTGACTCCGTCGGAGCCGTCGCCATCCCGTTCGTCGCGCTGGCCGCCGGCATCGCCCTGACCTTCATCTGGGCGCCGAGTCTCGGTGCCATGCTGGCCAGGCCGCTGACTTCCATGTTCGACGGCGGCAACGAGGAGCCGGACGCGAAGCCGCTCTATTCCATCGCCGAGTCCCGGCGCATGCAGGGCAAATACACCGAGGCCATCCGTGAAATTCAAAACCAGCTCGCGCGCTTCCCGACCGATGTCATCGGCCAGTTGATGATCGCGGAAATTCAGGCCGTGAACCTGAACGATCTCGCCGCCGCCGACCTCGCCATCCAGCGACTCTGCCACCAACCCGGCCACGCGCCCAAGAACATCGCCTACGCGCTCACCCAACTCGCCGACTGGCATCTGAAATACGCGCAGGACGCGGAGTCCGCCCGCCAGGCGCTGGAAAAGATCATCGAGCGTTTTCCCGCCACCGACCTCGGCCAAGCCGCCGCGCAACGCCTCGCCCACCTCGGCACCAACTCACCGCAAGTCGCGGCGCTCGATCGCACCGCCATTCCGCTCCCCGAAGGCGTGCCGTACGCGCAATGGAAGGAGCATCTGGACCAAGTCGCGCCGCCCGTGGCAGACCCCGACGAACGGGCCGGAGCGTTGATCAATCATCTGGAGATGCATCCGCTGGACTGCGAGGCTAGGGAAGAACTCGCCGTCATTTACGCGAAAGATTTTCAACGTCTAGACCTCGCGACCGCCGAACTGGAGCAGATCCTTCGTCACCCCAATCAGCCGCCCAAACAAATCGTCCATTGGCTGAATCTGCTGGCCGATTTCCAGATCACGCCGGGCAATGATGCGGACGGGGCGGCCCAAAGCTTGCAGCGGATCATCGACCTCTTTCCCACGCTGGCCGCTGCCGCCGTGGCGCGGCAGCGGATGAGCCGCTTGAATTTGGAGCTGAGAAAAAACGTAAAGAGCCAAGTCGTTAAACTTGGCTCTTACGATCCGTATCCCGGAAAAAAAAAGGAGGATTAACGGGTGGGCGGCACCGGGGCCGTGGGAAACGTTCCGCCCGCCAGACGCACCGCCACCTGCTTGTCGAGTTCGGCGGCCAGGGCGTTGTCCGTGCCGCCGCCCTTGGTGCGGACCTGCACGACCAGTCGCGTGATCTTCGCGTCCGCGTCGTCCACCCGCATCCAGACCGTGCAGTTGCCCACCGTCGCTTCGAGCACTTTTTGCAGCACGTCCTCTCGGACGAGCTTGCCATTGAAATTCATCACTTCCTTGGCCGCGGTCCAGACCTGGGTGCCGGGGCGTTCATAGCGGCCGACGGTCGTGTCTTTGACGAACGGCATACCGAACCGGTCCTTGCCGTCAATCGTGTCAACACAGCCGGTGATCAGGGCGAGCGTGGTGCTCAACATTACGAGGGTTAAAAATTTCTTTGTCATATTTGGGCAAATGCAACCACACCCGGCCCGGGCGTCAAGCTTGCAGTTTATTTTTTCAAGGTGAGAAAATTCTTCAATAGAACACGGCCGTGCTCGGTGAGGATGCTTTCGGGATGAAATTGCACGCCCCAGATCGGATGCGTCTTGTGCCGCACGCCCATGATCTCGCCCTCCTCGGTCTCGGCGGTGATCTCGAGGCAGTCGGGCATCGTGTCCCGCTTGATGACCAGCGAGTGGTAGCGGGTGGCGGCAAACGGACTCGGCAGCCCGGCGAACAAATCTTTTCCGTCATGTTTGATCGGCGAAGTTTTGCCGTGCATCATCCGGTAGTTCACGACCACCTCCGCGCCAAACGTGTGCCCGATGCACTGGTGGCCAAGGCAGACGCCGAACAGCGGCAGCCGCGGGCCGAAAGTGCGGATGATGTCGTTGGACAGGCCCGACTCGCGCGGCGAACAGGGGCCGGGCGAAATGAGAATCCGCTCCGGGCGGAGTGCCTCGATCTGGCCGAGCGAAATCTGGTCGTTGCGATGCACCTGCAAGTCCACCCCCATCTCGCCCAGATACTGGACGAGGTTGTAGGTGAACGAATCATAGTTGTCGATGACCAGAACCATGCGCGGACGCTACCGGAGAGCCCGGCAATGGAAAACAAGAAAAGCGGAATGGCCGCAGATAAGCGCCGGACTCGTTGGCGCTGACTGGAGATTATCAACGGTGAAAACTGAATTTGCGGGCGATTCAGGCGTTTGCTGATGTTTCCCCATGACGGCATCCAATGTGATTGAAGAAATCAAGCACCCGTCCCGCGCGGAACAATCGCAAGTGATTCAATTCGCTTTTGCACTGGCGCGCGAACGTCAGCTTCCTGGGAAAAAGCTGTCCGAACTCGCCCAGCAAATGACTGATTCAGACGACCCCGCCGAAGTGGAAAAATTGAAAGCGGAAATCACCCGCGGCTTTTACGGCGAATAGCCATA
>CANMZY010000319.1:0-4502 GCA_947502425.1 Verrucomicrobiales bacterium | reverse complement strand
CCTGCGCCCGCATCGCCTTCCACCGGATGATGCCAAACCTTTTCGGCTGCCGCCCGAGCATGATGTTCTCCGCGACGGAGAGCGTGGGGATCAGGTTGACCTCCTGGTACACGGTGCTGATGCCGTGCGCCTCGGCCTCCTTCGGCGACCGTGGGGAAATCGCGCGGCCATCGAATTCGATCGACCCGCCGTCGCGCGCATGAACGCCCGTGAGCACTTTGATGAGCGTGGACTTGCCCGCGCCGTTCTCGCCCATCAGCGCATGAATTTCGCCGGCGCGAAGCGTGAGACGGACATCCTCCAGCGCCTTCACGCCGCCGAAGGCCTTGCTGATGCTCCGCATCTCAAGTAGGGCCTCGCTCATACGAACGCGCCCTCCTCAAAGGCGGGCCAGACCCGCTTACTCCCCGACGCCCCTCCCCGTTCCGACCGCTTACGCTGCGGCGGGCGCGAAAGTAAATTCCGAGCAGTCATGGTTTCGTCTTCCGATACGCGACCCAAATCACGCCGGTGGCGTCTTTGAGCGGCAGGCCTTTTTCCATCAACTCGAGACCGGTCATCGTATCGGGCAGCCCCAGGTCGGGCGCTGGGCCGATCTTGTGGGCCATGGGAAATAACGCGCCCTTTGTGAAGTCTCCGGCGGAAGAGTCTGTGGGTGTCGGCTGGATCTGGCCGGCATAGATTTTCAGCGTATATTTCGCAGCGGCGTCGAGTTTCCGGAGTTTCAACGTAACGCCCTTCCCTTCCGCGGCCCGCGGCACGGCGCCCTTCCCTGCCTGGACGTCGTTCCGGTAAACGACACCCTTCCCCTGCTTCGCGAAATCGAACTGCCAGGTTGTGCCGTCATCCGACACATCGAGATCGCAGGGATTGGGAGCGATTCCCTGGAGCGCCGTCCGATAGGCCGGTTCAAGGCCAGCGTACGCAGTCATGGCCTCGACAAATTCTTCCGGCGGCGTAGCGCCCTCTTTCGCAGGCGTGAGTTCCCAACCGCGACGACCGTCAAAAAGTGTCTTCGGCTTGACCGAAGACGTGCCATCTTCCCGGGTCGGAATGAAGAGGTTGCCTTTCCAAGCATTTCCGGAAAGGTCCACTGGACGAAAGGCGACCAGTGTCCAGGTCGGATTGCGGTAAACGACATTATGATCGAACGTCAACCCGGAGCTGCCGTCGAGACAGACGCCGGCACTCATCGGGTTGCTGCTGGTGTCGTGGATCAGGTTCGCGCGGACGATATTCTTGCCACCCGCATGGGCGAAGCTCGCATAGAATCCACCGCCATCCTGCGTGACCTGCATGGCACGATAAATGTGGTTTCTTTCCAGCGTGTTGCCACCCTCGAAATTCCATTGCGGATTCTGATCGCCGGCAAACACCACGCCGCAGTAGGCAATATCATGGATGAGGTTGTGCGAAACGATTGCGTCTTTCGTGCGAAACAGCGAGATGCCGTTGGCGCCGTAGTAGTCCATTCCGCAATGATGGATGTGGTTGTTGCGAATCCGGAACCGCTCGTAGTCGCCCGGCCGGGGAGAAGGCGCGGCTTTCGGCCAGCCGTAAGCGACGTTTCTCTCCCCCATTTGGATTCCGCTGGCGCCGGTCTGTTGAATGTGGTTGCCCTCCACGGCAATGTCCGTCGTGCCTTCTTCCAGGACCAGTCCCATTCCTCCAACCCGGGCAATGCCACCATCGTTAAAGCTGCAAGAGCGGGCGTAGGCCATCTCCACGGCGGCCTCAACCGGCCGGTGGCTCGGAGGGTTGCCCTCACGAAAGACGGGAACATTGCAGCAAAACATGCCCGTGTAGCCCTGCGGGGGTAGCGGCCAGTCCACATGCTCGACGTGCAGACCGCGAAAGTGCAGATTTACGATCGGGCGTTCCCCTGTTCCCTCGACGTACAACATGCGGGTCTGCACGACCGGTGCCATCACTTCACACCGAGGCAAATCCTCGCCGGGCCGCGGCCAGTAGGAGAGCATTCCGGTCTTTCGATCCAGATACCACTCGCCGGGACTGTCCAGAAACTCCAACGCGTTTTCGAGATAGCACCGGCCGGCCGGCACGCTGTTGAACCAGTCGTTCCCATAGCACTTGGGCCCCCAGCGGTGAGGCGGGCGCAGCGTGACGGTTTGGGCGGCAGGGTCAACAGACTGCAGCGCCTTGCGCCCGCCCTCGTTGTGGCTGAGGGAGACCAACTCGATGTCGCCCGTGTTGCCCCAGTTGGCGATGCCGCCTTCGAATTTCGCCTGATTGTATTCGAACTCGCGGTGAAACCCAAAGATGCCCTTTCCGCCGGCAGTGTTGACGCGAATGACGATGTTCTGATCGGTTCCGTCCTCATTGACTCCAGCCGGCGTCAACGGATAGGCCTTGATCGCCTGCAACGGCTTCCCTTCACCCCAGCCATTGTTCGGCGTACGCGCGCGGATGGCGCGCTGGCCGTTGACAAAGAGTTGGCGAGGATACCACTTCCCGGCCTTCACATCCGGGATTTCCGTGGTCCAAACGTCGTTCGCGCCTTTTTTCCAGCCGGTAATTGCCCGCCCGCCGTTGAGCAGCACCTTTTCGCCCGGCGCGGCGGCGTAGGTGATCGAAAACTTCTCCGTGCCGGAATCTTCCGGCCCGAAGATCAGCGTCTCGGTCACCGGATACGTCCCGCCGCGGATCTGAACGACGATGTCCCTGGTCAGTCCGGCCTTGACCTTTTCGCGCACCGCATCCCGCGCCTTGGCCAGCGTGGCGAGCGGCGCCGCGGCCGTGCCGTCATTGGAGTCCTTGCCGCTAACAGCAACATAAAAGTCCGCAGGCGCCGCTTTCTCGGCTCCTGTGGCCCCGTTGGCCGTGGCCAGCATCAGTCCTGCAAGCACCGCGCCCGCAATTCGTGACACTCCGCGTTTACCGCTCGGTGTCTGTTTCATAATGTCTGCTCACCTTTCACTGTTCACTGTTTACTGTTTTCATTCGGCCACGACGGCAAGCGAATAACCTAAAAACGTGAATGGAGATCGGGCCGCGATGATTTCGCGATGAACGTGGCGGGGGGTGAGGGGCGGATTTTCGGGGCTATCAGCCCGAGAGCAGGCGTCGGCACCTGGGAGAGTTCTCCGAGGCATTTTCCGCCCAGCCAGCGCCGCAGGATGTGGATCAGGAGCGGCGCACGGCGTTGCTCGACGCTCCATCGCTCTGCGATGGCGTTGACGCGCGCCAAGGTGTTGCTCACGACGCGGATGGCTTGCGCGATGAGGCCCGCTTTTTCGATGACTGACCGGACTCCTCATCTGCCGACGAACCCACGGGATGGCATACAACACCGGCTGGCCCTCCAGAGGTGCGCGATGCAGCGGGCGAGGACGCATGGGCCACGTGGCGCATTCGTCGCGCTTGCCGGATGGGCTGCGGCCAGTCCGGCACTCTTTTATCCTATTCGATGATCACCTCGCCCGTGCCCCAAAGTTCCTTATCAGGAGGTCGGTGATCTCCCGACGCACACGCGGGTCCTGTTCCTTGGCCAGGCGCTTCATGATCCAGCCCATCACCATGCCCTTCTTTTCCCCTTCAATTTTGTTAATCCCGCGCAATACGCGGACGGCAGCCAGACGCACATTGACATCCGGGTCGTAAAGCGCGGGCCTGAGGAGGGCGGATGCTTCAAAGACTACACATTCATCTGCCTCCCCAACCAAGCGTTGAAGAATCAGATCGCGGGCCTTTATCCCTCCCACGTCGCAGAGAGATCGGACAACTGCACCGCGCATATGCGAATCCGCCATCGTCTTTTCGAGGAACGGCAGCGCCTTCTCCCCGCCCGCTTGGCCGATCGCGGTAATGGCCGATTGGCGCGTTACGGCGTTCGTGTCTGCGGCAGCCTTTTCGAGCAGCGAATACGTCTTCGACCCGCCGATTCCCACTTGGATCAGCCCCTCGACGGCCTTCTGGCGCACCTCGCTGTCCGGATCGCCAAGCAAGCCACCCATGAAGGGTACCGCTTGTCCGCCCGCCTGATGCCACAGCGCTTCCACGGTGCCCCGGCGCACCAGCGCCTCCCGGTCGGCGCACGCCTTTTCCAGAAGCGTCCGCGCCCGGTCGCCCCCTACGGATCGCAGTGCTCTGGCGGCTATCGAGCGCGCTCCCTTATCCGGGCTTCCGAGCGCGTTTTCCAAAAACGCAAGGGCCGCGCTGCCGCCGCCGATGCGAGGTCCGCGTGAATCTTCACTCAGAGCCGCAGAAAGACAGAAGCGAACTTCCGTGTGCGGAGAGGTCATCGTTCTTTCGAGCAATCGAAAGGCGCGTTCGTCGCCCACGGCTACCAGCGCTTCGCCGGCGGCCATCGCACATGCGCTGCACGGCTCACGCAGGCCGGGCGCATTCGTTGCCCCCACGTCCGCGATGTCCGGAGGGAAGATGACTTTTTCAAGCAGCGCCAGCGCCTTTTCGCCGCCGATTTCGCCAAGCGAACGGATGGCGCCGGCACGCATGGATTCACTCGTATCGCCCAGCATTCG